>JACOST010000024.1 GCA_016178705.1 Deltaproteobacteria bacterium
GGTCGCAAAACGAGGGGAGCTGCGCATCGACGTAAAAGCAGTGGACGTGCACCATCTGCTGTGACCGGTTGGTGATCTGAATGATCGTGTCGGTAGCCGGGTGACCGTTGCCAGTCGTGTTGAGCACCTTCGGGAAGATCAAGATGGACGCCCCTTGCTCGGTCACGACATCCGCGCGCGCGATCGTGGCCATACCAAGCGCCATCGCGAACCCGCACAGGCTTGAGAGAACCGCAGTCCACTTCACCATACGCATTGCCCTCCTCCTTTCAAAAACGACCGAGACTCATCGCCGCGCTGGAGGCGCGATTCGCAACGAGCGTGACCACAGATTCGGAGATATTCGATCGAAGCGTGCAGCCCTTCATCCAACCCATTGACCCTCACCACCATCCTCTGCCCACGCTACGGCTCCCCCAGCGTGTCGGTAGCGCACAATCTCACAAAACGCCACAAGCTTCCACCCCGTCCGCTCGCATCGAAGAACGGGTCGTTGTAGACCACTTTCGCCCCCTGGTCGTCAAACGCGAAAGACATCTCCCGCGCCCCGGCCGCCGCCAAGGCGGTGCGCAGGCCGGTCTGCCACACCTCGGGACAATCGAGGAGCAGAAACCCGCCGCCGCCCGCGCCGGTGATTTTCCCCCCGGTGGCACCGTTGGCGCGCGCCAGCGCGTAGAGTTCATCGATCCGCGGCGAGCTGACCCGCGGCGACCACCGCTTCTTGATCTCCCAGTCTTCGTGCAGCAAGCGCCCGCAGTGTTCCAACTCGCCACGCACGAGGCAGTCGTGAAACTCGTCGGCCACCTGGCGCAGGCCGTCCGGCGTCCCCATCCCGTTGCTTCCCACCGTGCGCATGGCCTCGTCCATCTCGCGCAAGATCGCCTCGGAGTTGCGCGCGCTGCCGGTGAAAAACAGCAGCAAGCGCGCCTCGAACGCGCGCAGGGTCTCGCGATCAACCGGCACCGGCTCGATGCGCACGCCGGCACGCGTGAAGCGGAAGCGGTTGAGTCCACCGAAGGCGGCGGCGTACTCATCTTGCTTGCCCACCGGCTTGCCCAAGCGCTCGCTGGCGATGTGAAAGGCACGCTCGGCCAACTCGGTGCGACTCAGCGACTGCCCCAGCAGCGTGCTCAGCGCTTTGATGACGTTGACGCACACCGACGCCGACGAGCCCAAGCCCGTCCCGGGGGGCACCTCCGACGCCAAAAACAAATTCAACCCGCGCGGCGGCCGCAACTCGCGCAGCACTTGCAGCGGAATGTCCAACTCGCTCTGTCCCGCCGGTAACTCGTCGAGTCGCGCCACGTTAGTCAGCGTTTGCAAGTCGGCCGAAATCACCTGCACGTTGTCATCGTCGCGCTCGGTCAAGATCGTGTAGAAATATTTGTTGATGGTGGTGCTGATCACCATCCCTTCGTGTTGCGAATAGTACGCGGGCAGGTCGGTACCTCCACCGGCGAAGCTCACGCGCACGGGAGTTCGCACGATCAGCATGGCAGTCGGCGCGGATCGCCCGGCAACGCCGTCGTCGGTGCGGTCGACGTATGCGTGGTGGACTCCGGCGGTGGATCAACGCGCTGGCGACCGCGCTGCGCCAGCGTCCAGACGGTCTGCAGCAGTAGCTTGAGATCGAACAGCAGCGATTGCCGCTCGATGTATTGCAGATCGAAGCGCGTCTTCTCGTCGGTCGAGTCGAAGCCACGCAAGCCGTTGACCTGCGCCAGGCCGGTGATGCCGGGCGGCACCAGCAAACGCCGCCGATGCCACGCGCTGTAGCGCTCGGCGCGCTCGGGCTCTTCCGGCCGCGGGCCGACGAGACTCATCTCGCCACGTAAAACATTCAACAGTTGCGGTAGCTCGCTCACGCTGTAGCGCGCCAACCAGGTCGGCGCGCTCGCCGGCACGGCGAAGCGCAGCAACGTAAACGGCCGTCCCATCCGCCCCACCCGCGCGTGACGCTCCAGCGCCGCTTGACCCGTCCGTCGACGCAACATCAGCGCGACCGCCGACCACAGCGAACACGTCGCCACCAGCAGCAGCGCCGCCACACTCACATCCAACGCGCGCTTGGCCGCCCGTTCCCATCCCCGCATCGAGGCGCGGCGAAACGCCAGCAGCGGAATGCCTTCGATGCCATCGAGGTGCATGCTGCTGGAGTACAGCTCGTACAGATCGGGCACCAAGCGCACCTCGATGCCGGCCGTCTGACAGGCGGTGATGAACTCGCGCAGCTCTTCGTTCTGCCCGACCGGCACGGTAAGCACGATATCGCGCACCTGCTCGCGTGCGAGCACGGCCAGCGTGTCACGCAACCCCCAATGATCCGCGCTCGCGCGCGCGCCATCGCCGCTCGACTCCTGTTGCAGCGCCCCGACCACGCGATAACCCAACTCCGGATGCAGCGTGGCGGTCTTCACCAGACTCGCCGCTGCTTCGGTGTCGCCCACCACCACCATCCGACGCACGCCGATGCCCCGCCGATACGCCCACATCAACGCGCGCTTCATCCCGACGCGCACCACCACCATGGCGATGATGTTCACCAGCCACAGGTAGAGCAGCAGCAAGCGCGAGTAGAAGAACCACTTGAGCAAGTACGACAGCGCCAGGAAGAACACCATGCCGAGGGTGACCGCGGCGAAACCGGTGAACAGCAGATCGCTGACGCGCCAGCCGCGGCGCAGTTCGTAGAGCCCGAAGTACGCGAAGATGGCGACCCACGTGCCACTCACCAGCAACACCGCCTGAGCATAGGCGAGCAACCCGGGACCGGCGCCGATGTCGCCAATGCCAGGGGCGCGGTAGCGCAGCCAGTAGGCGGTGGCGAAGCAGATGAAGATGCTGAGCACGTCACCCGCAACCAGTGCACCGACGAACAGCGTCTGCCGCCACTCACGCGTGCGACCGTTCATGACGCCACCCGGCGCACCACGCCCTGTGCGCGCATCTGGCGATCAGCTTCCGCGAAGTACGCGCCCACCTCGCCGTGCTCGCGAATCCATCCCAAGAAGTCGCGGAAAATGTCGTCCAGCGTGCATCGCGGGCGCCAGCCCAACGCTTCCAGTCGCGTGATGCTCGACACGCTGTGACGATTGTCGCCCAAGCGATACTCACCCGGCAGCACCGGCTCGATGTCCGCGCCGATCGCCCGGAGCAACGCGGCGGCATACTCGCGCACGGTTGTCGCGCGGCCGCTGCCGACGTTGAACGCCTGATAGTCCGCGCGCGCGTCGTTGAGCACCAGCCAATTGGCGTCGACGACATCGGCAATGTGGACATAATCGCGCCGCTGCGCGCCGTCCTCGAAGATCACCGGCGGCTGGCCGTTGAATGCGCGCGCCGAAAAAATGCGACAGATCCCCGAATAGCCGTTGAACAATGACTGTCGCGGCCCCTGCGTGATCGAGTAGCGTAGCGCCACCGCCGGGATGTCGTGCAACTGCCCCAACCGCAGCGCGGTCAACTCTTCGGCCAGCTTCGACACCGCGTACGCATTGCACGGGTTGTGGTCTCGCTCGTCGAGCCACAACGCTTCCGCAGGCAGTCCGCACTGCGCACAGACGACATCCCACTGCCCCGCGGCCAATCGCTCGGCTTCGCGGCCGAGCGGTTGGAAGTCCCCGTGGCGCGCGCAGCGATACTGCCCTTCGCCATAGACGGCCTGCGACGAGGCGACGATGAGTTTACGAAGCGGCCAGCGTTCTTCGACGAGGATCTCGAGGATCAGCGCCGTGCTCACCGCGTTGGTCGAAAAGAACGTGCTGAAGTCCGGCATGTAGTCTTGATACGCCGCCTCGTGAAAGACCACGTCGACGCCGCGCAGCGCGGCACGCAGGGTCGGCTTATCGCGCACGTCACCTTCAACGAACTCCACCTCGCGCGACACATGACGCGGCTTTCCCAACGGATGGACGCGCGGTTGCAGGTTGTCGAGGACGCGCACGGCGTAGCCCTCAGCCAGCAGGCGATCGCTGATGTGCGAGCCGATGAAGCCCGCGCCGCCTGTCACGAGCGCGCGCATCACACCGACCCCACTTCGCTCAAGCTCACGCTGACCGAACCCCGCGCGAGCGACTGTTCGGCGGCAGCCAGCACGCGCACCACGCGCACGCCGCTGGCGCCGTCGGCAAGCGGCGCGCTGCCGGTGCGAATGGCGCGGGCGAACTCTTCGCACTCCAGACGCAGCGGCTCGTCGTTGCTGAGCAGCGGCACTTCGACCTTCGCCGGCCGGTAGAACAACGCGTGCGCGTCGTCGTCTGTGGCCCCCGCGCGGCTGTCGAAACCCTGATCGAAGATGCGTACCTTCTCCGGCACCGTGTCGTCGTACAGCATCGAGCCCCGCGTCCCCATCACGAACAGCCGGCGGGTCTTGTGCGGCGACAGCCAGCTCACATGCACGTGGCCCATGCGGCCACTGGCGAAACCGAGGTGAACGAACGCCGCATCGAGCAAGCCATCGCGCGTGAAGCTACCGGCAAACGCAGTCACCGTTTGCGGCGCCTCACCCGCCAAGAGGATCTGCATCGAGAGGTCGTGCGGCGCGAGATCCCACAGAACGTTCACCTCGCTCGTGGGCGGGCCCAAGTTGATGCGCACCGCGTCCATGTACGCGAGATCCCCGATCAGGCCGTCGGCGAGAGCGGTGCGCAGTGCGGTCACCGCCGGGTGATATTCGAACAGGTGGCCGACGCCGACGACGAGTCCCCTCTGCGCCGCGAGCGCGACAATCTCCTCGGCCTCGGCCGCGGTCATCGCCAACGGCTTCTCGATGAACACGTGCTTGCCGGCGCGCAACGCCGCCAGCGCCAGCTCATGATGCGTCGACACGGGGGTTACGACACAGACCGCGTCGATGGCGGGATCGCTCAGGATCGGCTGATGATCCTCCGACAACGTGACGTCGGGAAACTGCTCCGCCACGAAACGCCGCCGCCCGGCGCGGCGATCGGCAGCACGGAGTACGCGACACCCCTGCACCGTGTTGAAACTGCGCAGCACGTTCGGCCCCCAGTAGCCGCAACCGATCACGCCGATGCCGAGCTCGCGCATCACGTGCCCCCACGGCCGCCGACCACCACGCGCACTGTTTCCCACAGCACGCGCAGATCGGTGCGCCACGTCCGTCCGAGCGCGTAACAGATATCCATGAAGGCCATCTCGTCGGCCAGCACGTGCCCGCGGCCGCGCACCTGCCACAAGCCGGTCAGGCCCGGCCGCACCGCCAAGCGGGCGCGCTGCCACCGCTTGAGCAATTCGTACTCGTACACCAGGCACGGACGCGGCCCGATCAGCGTCATGTCGCCGACCAGCACCGAGAACAACTCCGGCAACTCATCGAGACTGTGTCGCCGCAAGACACGCCCGATCGCGGTCACGCGCGACTCATCGACAATCTTGCCCGCCACGTTGTCTCCATCAACAAACTCCGCGAAGCGTTGACGCCGCTGCGCTTCGTCTTCACCCTCCAGTCGCATCGTGCGGAACTTGTACCACGTGAACCGCCGCCCGTCTTGCCCGACCACCTCCGCCCGGTGCAGCGCGGAGCCGGACGACGACATTCTGACTAGCAGCGCGATCAACAGCAGCGCCGGCGAGAGCAGCAGCAGCCCCATGGCCGCCACGACGATGTCGAGACCACGAGTAAGTGAGCCCGGGACGCGCGCGCCCGAGAACACCACACCGGCGAGTCCGCCAATGGATTCGTTGCGCAGCAAATCACTGATCGTCGGCAGCGCGGAGGCTTCCAACCACACCGACACGCCGCGCTCGGCGCAACGTCGCGCCAGTTGCGCCAGCCGGTCGCGCGAGATTCCAGTGGCAGCCACCAGCACACGATCGACACCAGGCGGCGGGTCCATCGCGATCGAATCGGGTGCAAGCACGTCGCCCACTACCTCGAAATTTGCCGCGCGTGCCGCGCGCATGACCGCGTGCGCTGCGTCCCCCACTCCCACGATCACAACCGCGGACACCGAGTCGCTCAACCTCCGCAGGCATCCCGCACGGCGGCGATCACCGCATCACTGTGCGCTTCGGTCATGTGCGCCCACAGCGGCAGCGACACGACTTCGCGCGCGCAGCGCTCGGCCACCGGGAACGTGCCCTCGAGTAACTCCAGGTATGCGAACCCGGGCTGACGGTGCACCGGGACCGGATAGTGCACGCCTGTCGCAATCCCACGTGACGCGAGCGCATCGCGGAAGTGTTCGCGATCCGGCACGCGCACGACGTATTGATGATAGACCGACTCGCGACCCTCGGCGTGGCGAGGCAACTGGACGCGCAAGCCGGCCAGCCGCTCGTCATAGCGCTGCGCCCAACGCCGACGCGCCACGTTCCACTCATCGAGTCGGCGCAACTTGACGCGCAACACTGCCGCTTGCAGCGCGTCGAGCCGCGAGTTGCCGCCGTCGGGCAGCACGTGGGTGTACTTCTCCGTCTGCCCGTGATCGGCGAGCAAGCGGATTTGTTCGGCGACGGCGGCATCGTTGGTCGTCACTATGCCGGCGTCGCCCATCGCACCGAGATTCTTTGACGGGAACAAACTGAAGCCGGCAACGTCGCCGAGCCGACCGACACGACGCGACGCGCCCGCCACTATGCAGCGCGCGCCGACCGCTTGCGCGGCGTCTTCGATGATCCGCAGCCCGTGCTGCCCGGCCAAGCGCATCAGCCCCTGGATGTTCGCCGGCAAGCCATACAAATGGACCGGCATGATGGCGCGCAACGTCGCACCGCTGCCCTTGACCACGCGCCGGCCCCCGCGCGCTTCGGTCTGCTCGCGTACGAAGCGCTCGGCGGCAACGACATCGAGCGTGAAGTCGGCGTCGGCGATGTCGACGAATACCGGCTGCGCACCGACTTGGATGATCGCCTCGACGCTCGCGACGAACGTGAACGGTACCGTGAGCACCGCATCGCCGCGGCCGATGCGGCAGGCTTGCAGCGCCAAGCGTAACGCATCAGTGCCGTTGCCGACGCCGACCGCGAAGCGCGCTCCGCAGTAGTCCGCGAATTCTTCCTCGAAGCCCGCAACCTCCTCGCCGCCGATGAATCGCGAAGAGCGCAGTACGCCGGCGATCGCGGCGTCGATCTCAGTGCGCAATTCTTCGTACTGCGCGTGCAAGTCGGTGATGGGGACGTGCGTCATCGCCGGGCCTCTTCAATCCCACCGCGAATCTTCCGATACTGCCGGCCACACTCACACAGGGCGCGCTGGCGCACAAACCGCAACGGTGCGGCGCAACGACAGACCGAGCCACGGCTGCGTGCAGGGTTGCCGATCACCAACGTGAAGGCCGGCACCGACTTGGTGACCACGGCGCCGGCACCCACCAGCGCGTAGCGCCCGACTTCGAGTCCGCTCAGCAACGTGGCATTCGCGCCGATGCTGGCGCCCTCGCGCACCACCGTGCGGCTCGGCTCATGGTGGTACACGCGGCTGCGCGGTCGCGTGTCATTGGTAAACGCCACGTTGGGACCGATGAAGGCTGCGGATTCGATCGTGACCCCGGCCCAGATCGACACGCCATTCTTGATCACGACGCCGTCACCGATCGTCACCCCCGTTTCGACAAAGCACTGTTCGCCAATGTTGCAATCGGCGCCGATCCGCACGCCGGCCTGGACGTGGGCGAAAGCCCACACTCGTGTGCCCGCGCCGATCGTGCTCGACTCCACCAGCGCGCGCGGATGCACATACGGCGCCGCGGAGCGCGCGGCTACCAGCCCAACTCGCCGCGGTCCAGTCGGATTACGCCGGGTCGCAACTCGTTGCGCCATGTACCCCATTCAATCGTCGTGTCGATCGTCCCATCCGTCTGCCAATGCGCCGCGGCGCGGGCGCGCCACCATTGGGCGACCTCGCGCGGCAACGCGTGCCAGCACTTTGCTTGTTTGGCGACCCATTGCAAGGTGCGCGCGTAGGCGTCACGTCGCTCAGGCCGATTCAGATAGTCGGGATGCGTCAGCATCAGCGCCATGCCGCGATAGCGCTCGATCAGCTCCAGCTTCTCGATCCACAGCGCCGCCGCATCGAGCCGCAACTTCTCGAACAGCGTAAAATCCTGCGGCAACGTGTACGGCAACTCGACCAGCCGGCCGAGGAAGAACGGCCACCAACTGCACGTGCCGCCCGGCTGCGGTTCGAACGGGTCGGTGTCGAAGTATGAGGCGTCGTAGTCGACCGCAATCTCCTGCAGCCAATCGGCGCGCCGCAGCGTCGCCGGACTGCGGAAGCCGACAGCGCCACAGCGGCGAACGTATTCGTTGATGCGCGGCAGACGGGCGTCGAAGATTGCGCGCGACGCGAACAGCCGGCCATCGTGCCTGAGTCCGTGAACGCCGACCTCGAATCCGTCTTCCACCAAGCGCGCCAACTTCTCCCAATCGACCGGATACAGTTCCGGCACCACGAACCACGCCGAGCGAAAGCCGAGGTCGCGCTCGATGCGCGCGATCTCGCCGATGCGCGCAAAGCCGTCGGCACTATCCACGTCGTGGGTGAGGACGAAGGCGAACTGACGATCGCCCGGCCACAATCCGATGTACCGCAGTTCCGCGCGATCGGCCATCACCGAACTCAACGCGCGCTGATGAAATCGGATCAGACTCAGCTCGACCGGCCAGCGCGGGAAACGCGTCACATCGCAACGCCGCGCTTGCCAACGCTGCAGCGCGCGCCGCAGCGCCACGGGAATGATCGGCCGCAGCCGATAGTACGCATGACGCAGCGACGGCATCGGCGGCACGTGACGTTCGAGCAAGTAACCCTCGAACGCATCGTCGACCTCCGATCCGAACGGCCCCCCGTCGCGCACCTTCCAAAAGCCCGCGAGCGTGTTCGCGTCTTCAGGCATGGCTCAGAATCCGCGCGACAACGACCTCGACCAAGTCGCTCCGTCGTGGTGGCAGTGTACGTTGCGCTCGCGCCGCGACGATCGGCGTCGAGTTCAATTCGCTCGCGGCGCGAATACGCCGCAGCCGCCCGAGCGATTCGAGATGCGCATCGAGCACACCTGGCGTTCCTCGAAAGATGCTGATCGCCGGGACGCCGAGCAACGCGGCTTCGCGCGCCATTGTGCCGCCACCGGAAATCACCAGATCGGAGTGCCAGATCAGATTGAGCCCGTCCACTGGCCGCTCGGGAGTGCGCACGCTCGGATCTCCGCCACACACCGACGCGATCTGGGCGCGCTGCGTCGCATCGCGGGCGGTGATCACGAGTTGCGTCTCCGGATTGCGGCGCAGTGTCACCAACACATCGAAGAACAACGCATTGCCTTCATCGCTGGCGTAGTGCGCATGAAACGACGGCGGACGGATCGTCACGATCGGACGCGTCGGATCGAGGGTCAGCGCCGCGTAGATCGCGTTGTCAGGACTGAAGTCGGTGAGGTACAGCTCCTCCTTGAAGCCATCGTACGGCGTGACCTTGGTGAGATCCGCGCCGACTGGACGGAGGTACTGTTCCAACAACACGCGCGGCACCAACACTTCGCAGGCGAGCCGATGCACCAGCAACTTCGACGCGTGTTCGTAGTCGTAGCCGGTGAGACACGGAATGCGCAGCAGCGCCGCCGCCGCCAGATGCGGGCGGACGCCATGGCTGACCGCGACGTCGACCCCGCGGCCGCGCGCGAAGCGCGCAAGGGCCAGTGCCCGCGTCGCCACCGCCGCCGTGCGCGCCAACCGCGAGCCGCCGGCAACGCCGCCCACGACCGTGAACCGTTCACTCGCCGCCTCCAGCAGCGCCACCGCCTCGCCATAGTCACGAACCGTGATCAGCGTTTCGGCGCCACGCGCCCGCAAGGCTGGCAGCAGCGGCCGAAAGAACCACGCCTGTGGCGCGTTCTCGATGTCGATCCAGACTCGCAGGGCTACACCAACGGTTTCGCCGGCACGCCGGCCACCACCGCTTCATCCGGGACGTCCTTCGTCACCACCGCACCTGCGCCCACAATCGCGGCGCGACCGATCGTCACGTTGGGCAGGATGATCACGCCGGTGCCGATCCACGCGTCGTCTTTGATCTCGATGCGGCCGCGAATCGGCTTGAGGCGCTCCATCAGGCGCGAGAAGTTGGCGTCGGACGAGGTGACCAGCGTGACGCGTGGTGCGATGGCCACGCGATCGCCGATGACGAGCTTCTCCGAGAAGTCGGAGAGTTCTTCGATGACCAACAATTCCTCGCCGATGTAGACGTCACGGCCGATGCGATGACCGCACGCGCGCAGCAATGCGATGCGCAGCCGGAAGCCAGGCAACCAGCGCGCCATCCACTTGCAGAGTCGTTTAACGAAGACGCTCATCGTGGTCCGTGCTCGTGGCTCGTGGTCGTCCGAAGTTCCCATTCCGCAATCCCCAATCCGCATTCCGCAATTCCGCAACATTCCGCATTCCGCAATCCGCAATCCGCACTGGCAAACTATTTCACCACCACATCCGTCGCGCCGGTGTTGTACACGTCATCCGTGCGGGCGTTCCACTCGTTGCCATCGAGGTGCACGTCAGTGATGGCACCGGGACGCTCGGCGTCGAAGATGACGCCGTAGCGCAGGTGCGGCGGCGCGCTCTCGTCGGTCACTTGATTGGAGCGCAGGCGATGGCCGGCGCTGGTCGTGCCGATGCCGTCGATCATGAAGCGAAACGCGGCCCCCACGGGGTGACGCCCGTCCATCCAGCGGTCAGAGAGATTCAAGTTGCGGAACACGTTGTCGCTGGCGGTGAGCCGCTGCGGCACCGGCACGCCGACCATACTGAAGTCGGTCACCAACACGCCGTCGCCGCCGCAATCGCCGATCACGTTGCCGTGCAGCACCGTGTCGGTCACGTCGCCCGACAGATGAACGCCGAGACTATTCGGCGTGCGCTCGCAATCGATGCGATTGTGCGCCAGCGTCAGCGACGTGATCGGTGCGGCCCCATTGACGTATACACCGACGGGCGGCTGCGCGTGGGTCGCGGCGCCGAGGGCGATGACGTTGTCGGCAACGAGCAGGTTGCGCGTGCCCGCCCGCGTTGCGGCGCCGGACGGGCGCGGCGGCGTGATCAGGATGCAGCCGCTCGCGGTCCCATCGAACTGGCAACCATCGACGACGTTGCCGCTGACTGTGGTATTGCTCGAACTCACGGCGATGCCCGCGGCGCGACTTGCACTGACGGTGTTACCGGTGATTGTCACCGCGCGCATCTCGGTGTCCGCCAGTCCGCCGCTCGCGTTGTCACTGATGATCCCACCGGTGTCGCTGCAGGTGTTGCCGCTGATCGTTGTGCGACCGCTGTCGTGCGCGTTCTGCCCTTCGAGCGCGATGCAGGCACCACGCAGATGGCTGATGGTGTTGCCGGTGATCGTGTTCTCACTGGCGCCGCCGGCGGCCACGACGATGCCGTACATCTCGCCGTAGCCGTCGCCGACGATCAGATTGTTGGCGATGATCGTGCGAGTCTGTTGCGCGTCACCGACTGGATCGGAAAACGGCGCGTTGCGCGCCACGTTGATGGCGTTACCGACGCCGCGACCCGGGAGCAATCGGCCGTGATCATCGCTCTGCGCGCGGCCGCGGGTGCGCTCGATGCGAGAGTCCTCGATCCGCACATCGGAGCAACTCAGCGCACTGAGCCCGCCGCGCAAATTGTTGCGGATCGTCAGACCGCGCAACGTCAGCTCGTCGGTGCTCCAGGCCATGATGGAAAAATTCCTCACGTCATCGGGCGGCGGCGTGGCTGCGGTTTCGATCTGTCCGCTCATGTCCCAGGTACACCCTTCGATCGTCACATCGTGCAAGCGATGGATGCCTACGTTGTCGCCACTCCCGCCAAGAATCGCAGGGTTCACCAGCACCGCCGCCTGACTAAAGCCGTGCGTCACCCGAATCGTCGTCGGAGTCGCGCAGGCCAGCGTGACCTCGGGTCGATCGATGACGATCATCGTCGCCTGCTCGTAGTCGCCCGGCGCAATCTCAATGCGCTGGGCGGGTGACGGCAGCAGCTCGCCGTCGTCATGCAACGCGCCGAGCGTGTACGCGCTCCCCGGCGGCAGCCCATGCACCTGCAAGCGTTCGCGGTTCGGACCCGTGCTCGCAAACACAGCGAACGTCAGCCCGGACAGGTCCGGCGGCGCGACGCGCAGGCTCTGCATCGCGGCAACGTGGAGTTCTTGTTCCGCGCCTAGCATCACTAGCCGCTCGCCGGAGTAAGCCGCCACGAGAACGCGGACGATCACCGGCGGGCCCGGTCCGTTAGGATAGTAGGGCACCTCGCTGGTGCGGCGATTGAAGAACTCCGTCGGATCAATCAGCCGGACGATCGCGCCCGGCGCGAGTTCTTGCGCTTGCAGCGTCTCTGCGCCAGCGCGGCCGGCGTAGACCGTGTAGCTGCTCACCGTTGGCGTCGCCGGCGGCAGCGTGATCTCTACTACTTGATCGACCCCAACCGTCACCCCCAGCGGCGCCCCAGCAGCAACCTCCGTCCCATCAACTGCGACACCGGCGATGATCACGCTGTACTCACCAGGCTGCAGTGCCGTCACGTTCTTCGGCACCGCGCGCACCGTCGCATTCGCCGGAAGTTGCGCGATCAGCGCGCCACCCATCACGTCCATCGTCGCGTCGGGAGCTAACACGCCCGGCATCGCCGTCAGCGCCTGATTCACCGCCGCCCCGAGATCGTGGCCGGCATGGGTGCGATCGATTGCGGTCACGTTCGCCGATGCAGCGGATGCCACCTGCACCGCGAGCATTGCCGCAATCATTGCCACAATCTTGGCAATCATGTCCTGTAACGTCACGCCAACGCGCGGTATACCAAGCCGCCGACCAGTCGCGTCACTGGCAGCGGCAGGTGGCGCCACACGGCCCGCACCGCACGCAGACGCGGCGAGTCTTCCGATTCCGCACCGACCCCGACGACACGCGGAAAGTAACTATGCGGCAGCGCCACCGCCTGCGCACCCCAACTGCGCTTGAAGCGCACCAAACCGGCGTTCTCGCGCACCGTCTTTCCCAAATCGATCTCCGTCAGACCCGCCGCGTGGGCCCACTCGATCGCATTCCACAACACCAAACTGTTCGGCTGTGACGCCAATGCGCCCGGATCGCTGGCGCTGAACTTGTAGTAGAGTCGGCTTCCATGGCGCAGAAACACTGCGCTGGCGATCACGCGCCCCGCAGCCGTTGCCTGCACGACAAATCCCGCGTCGCGCGCGAAGAATTCCCGCCACAACAGTTCGAAGAAGCGCCACGGCTGCACCGGCACGCCGAGCTTGCGACGCGTCAGTTGGTGCAAGCGATAGAACTCCGCCAGCGCCGCCTCGCTACTGGCGCGCGCCGCCGTCACACCATCGCGCAACGCCCGCTTGCGTCCCCAGCGCACCGAATCGGAGAAACCGCGCACGAGATCGCACAGCGACTGATCGAGAGGCAACAGATAGAGATCGTTGTGCGTGACCGTGGTGAAGTCGGCCGGCTGAACCGTCGCGCCGCGAACCTCCACTGTGCGCCAGGCCTGTCGTTTGGCATCGCCCACAACCATCGCCAAGATGGCCGGCATCGCCTCCGGCGCCCCCACCGGCGCAGCAAGATCAGAAAACGGCAACGCAACGAAGCGCCTCCCGCGCCACGCGCTGCCAACTTCGAAACCAGGCAGCCCACCGACGACCCGTGCCCCTTCGACCGCGAGATAGTATCGCGACGGGAAGCCGTAGGTCTGCGCTAACACGCGCGCCCACGCGGTCGAGTGATAGAGCGTGGCTCCCGGCAGGGTCTCGACGTCGCGCCACCGCGGGTCACTGAGCGGATCAATGTTTTCGACCGTGATCATGCGGTCGCCAGTGCGCGTGCTCATCCCTTCACAAACTCGCGATGCCATAACTCAAACGTCAGCAGCCCAAACACCTGCCGCTCGTAGTTCTCCGCGCCCGAGTCGTGCGCGGCCAGAATGGCATCGACACCTTCAGCCGCGAAGTGCGCACGCCAGACGGCGTTCGGCGCCAGCAACGTGTCGCGCACGACGTCGCGCAACTCGTGCCGAAACCAACGTGCTGTCGGCACGCCAAAGCCCATCTTGCGCCGCTGCACGATGCGCTCCGGCAGCCACGCCGACACCGCACGCTTGTGGATGTACTTGCGCTCCATGCCCTTGAGCTTCAGTTCCGCCGGTACGCTCTCGGCCAATGCCATCAGATCGAGATCGAGAAACGGCACGCGCGCTTCGAGCGACCAGGCCATCGCCATCTTGTCGCCATAGAGCAGCAGATCGTCGGCCAGCGACAAGCGCGCGTCGATGTACATCAACTGCGACAACGGATCGAGGTGCTGCACACCGTCGCGCCAGCGCGCGATCGGCGCTATCAGTTGCTCGCGCGCCAGTCGCGGACGGTCGCCGTGCAGCTTCGCCATCATCGGCTCCGGCAGCAGCGCGTAGAGGGCCAGAAACCGCGTCGCGTCTTCCGCGTTGCCGAGCGAACGCACCGCGCGCTTCAGCCGTTGCTGCCCCGGCAAGCGCTCCACCAGCGGCGCCACCACGCCGTCACGCACAAGCGCCGGCAGGCGGCGGTACCAAGCACCGTAACGCTCGCCGAGGTAGCGATGATAGCCACCGAACGGTTCGTCGGCGCCCTGCCCGGTCAGCACCACCTTCACCACACTGCCGGCCAAGCGGGCCAACGCGAACAGCGGCACGATCGACGTGGTCGTTGTCGGCTCTTCGAGGTGGCGGACGCAGACCGGCAGCAGATCGCCAAACTCTCGCGCCGACAGCGTCACCTCGTGATGCTCGGTGCCAAGCCACTCGGCGACCTCGCGCGCCGCGCCCAATTCGCTGAGCGGTTCATCACCAGCAAAGCCGACGCAGAAGGTTTGCACGCGGGCACCGGCGCGCGCCATCAACGCGGTGATCGCTGATGAGTCAACTCCGCCGCTGAGCAGCGCGCCGACGGGGACGTCGCTGACCAGTTGCCGATTCACCGCGGTAGTGATGCGCTCGCGCAACGCGTCGACATAGTCGCTCTCGCTCGCACCGTTCTTCGCCTGCGGCACCGGCGACCAGAAGCGCTCGCAGCGCACCCCGCGACGGTCGCAGACAACGCGGTGCCCCGGTGGCACACGCCGGACGCCGCGCAGCAATGTTTGCGGCGACGGCACGAAGCGGTAGTGCAGGAACAACTCGAGCGCGTCGGCATCGACCGCCGCCGTGATCCGCCGCGATGCCAGCAGCGCCTTGATCTCTGAACCGAACACCACCTCGCCACCGGTGTCGGCGAAATACAACGGCTTAATGCCGAAGTGATCGCGCGCCAGCAGCAGCCGCTCTCGCACCTCATCCCACAGCGCGAACGCAAACATGCCGTTGAAGCGCGTGACGCACTCATCGCCCCACTCTTCGTAGCCGTGGACAATCACCTCGTTGTCGCTGCGGCTGCGAAAACGGTGGCCGTGCGACTCGAGTTCCGCGCGCAACTCGCGGAAGTTGTAAATCTCTCCGTTGCAGACGAGCCAGACGCGCTCGCTCTCGTTGGTCATCGGCTGATGCCCGCCGGCCGGATCGATGATGCTCAAGCGGCGATGACCGAGCGCCACCGGCGCGAGCACCCGGTAACCTTCATCGTCAGGTCCGCGATGCACGAGCGTGTCGGTCATCCGCCGAACGAGAGACAGGTCCGGCGGTGGCGCTTCGCCGTAGGCGAACACGCCGGCGATTCCGCACATCAGCGGTGCTCCTCGGCGCTGATGGCTGATGGCTGATCGCTGATGGCCGGATGGCGCTGAGCCGCCGCCGATTTCGGCTGCCCCGCCACCGATTCGTACACGGCGACCAGTCGCTCCGCGATGCGCGGCAGCGCCACTAGCTCCGCGCGCGCGCGGCCGTTGCTCCGGCGCGGCGGATCGAGCACAGCCTGCAACCCCACCGCCACCGCCGCCGCATCGCGGGCGACGATGGAACAGTCGGCGGTGTCGCCGATCATCTCGCGTACGTCGCCGACATCAACCGACACGATCGGCAGATTGCACGCCAGCGCTTCCTTCACCACCACCGGCCCGCCCTCCCAATACGCCGTCACCACCAACGCATCGGCGGCCGCCATGTACCACGGTACCTCGTCGTACGGCACGACCGCTTCCGGTTGCGAGTGGGTACAGACCAACTCGATCGGATCGTGACACGAACGATTCAATTGATCGACGGCGGCCCGCGCGACGGGAAAACACTTTCGCGGGAACGTAGGATTGGCGGCGAAGAAGACGTAACGCTTCGCCGGATCCCAACCGAGGCGCGCGCGCGCCGCGTCGCGATCGCGCGGCACGAACAGGCTGGTGTCGACTCCGCACGGGATGACGTGAACGTCGGCGCGATCCAGCACGTCGGCCATCTCGCGCGACACCGCGATCACCGCATCGACGGAGCGCGCCATGCGGCGGTGGATCTGCACCCACAACCGGCTCCACGCGGTCGCGTGGCCGTGGGCGTCGGGCGTGCCGAGCAAGTCGTCGCCATGAAAGGTCACCACCGACGGGCAGCGCGACTGCGCCGCGGCGACGATACCGGCATAGCCGTAGTGCGCGTGGACGACATCGTATTCATGCTGCGCGAGGTACGCACGCAGGCGCGGAATCGCGCGCGCGTACTTGCCGCGCTCGGCTCGGTGAATCACGAACGAGTCGACGGTCAGCCCCGCTTCTCTCAACGACGCGATCTGCGACTGCAACCACGGATCGAAGCCGCTCTCGTCGAGCGTGCGCGAGCCACCGATGACCAGCAGTTTCATACGCGCCGCCCCGCCACCACCGCGTCGTACACCTGCGCAACTTCGTCGGCCATGCGCGTGGCGGTGAACCGCTGTGCAACGCGCTCGCGCGCGCGCGCAGCGAGCGCCTGCCGCCGGCCCGGATCGCGCAATAGCTCGATCACGACGTTCGCCAATCCGGTCACATCGCCCGCCGCGACCGACTCGCCCGCGCCGGCCGCGATCAGTTCGGTCACGCCACCGACGCGAAAGGCCGCGACCGCAACCCCCGCTGCCATCGCTTCGAGAATCGCCAGCCCAAACGTCTCACGTTGCGAGGTCGAGACCAACACATCGAGCGTTGGATAGACTCGGTCGATATCCGCGACGGCACCGAGCATCTGCACACGGGCGCTCAAGCCCGCCGCGACCACGTCCGCCGCGACACGATCGCCTTGCGATCCATCGCCGACAATGACGAAGCGCGCGTCGGGCACGGCGGCGGCAACCTGGGACGCCATGCGCACGAAGTCGCGGCAACCTTTCTCCGGTTCGAGCCGACCGACGAAGCCGACGGTTGAGCGCAATGCGGAATGCGGAATGCGGAATGCGGAATGCGGAGTCGATAACAGGCCGTGATGGATTAGCCGTAGCTTCGCGTCTGGAATGCCGAGGGTGAGCAGTTCGCTGCGGGTGGCGTTGGAGTTGGCGATGAAGCAGTCCACGAAGCGCGACAATAGCCGATAGCTGGCGCGCTGGTCGAGTCGCCGTTGCGCCAGCGAGAGATGCTCGGTGACCACGAGCGGCACGCGCGCCAGCCCGAGCGCGAGAATCGGTGCCGCCGCCATCGTCGAATGATCGTGGACGAGCGCGAAGTCGCCCGCGCGAACCACGCGCAGCAAGCGAAGCGCACCGAGAGGATCGTAGCTGCGCCGCATACCGAGAACGTGAATCGGGATGCCTTCCGCCGCAAGCTCGTCCGCGATCGGCCCGCCGCGCGAAAGGAACGCGACGGTCTTGGTGAAGCGCTCCGGCAGCGCGCGCACGAGAGTCGCGAGGTGGCGTTCCATGCCCGCCCGCGCCCCTTGCCAGGCGAGAAAGAGGACGCGCACCCGCGCCGAGTCAGGCGGCGGCATCGGAGACGTTGACTGCACGTTGCAGCGCCCCGCCCAGCCACTTCGCTCCACGGACCGCGGCCACCAACGCGAGGTCGAGCATGCTCGCGACTGCCAGCACGCAGAATGCGCCGAGGCCGTGGTATCGGCGTGCATAGGTGAGCAGATCCTGAACAGTGAGCCAGCGCAGCCACAGCCGCGGTGCCTTGCGCGTGCTGGTCGAGCCGTGATGGCACACACGCGTCACCGGACAGTATTGGACACGCCAGCCGGCCGCCCACAGGCGATGACAGATATCGTCCTCGGTGAAGTAGAGACGGTAGCGCTCGTCGTACCAACCGATGCTCTCGATCGTGGACCGGCGCGCGAACATGCATGCGTCCGAGATCACGTCGACGTCTATCGTCTGAGTCGGACTCTTCGTCGCCGCGGGCACGCGGCGTTCGCCCCACCATAGCCACGGCTGCAGCGAACCGAGCAGATGAAAGAACCCGCGCCGACTCCACCAGTGCGGCACCTCGGTTGTGCCATCGGCGGCATCGCCGACGATGGTGCAGATCGCCGCGCCCACGTCGGGTCGCGCACGTAGCTCGGCAACCATCGTCGGCGCAGTGTCGGGTTCGAGGACGGTATCGGGATTCAGCACCAGTACGAACTCGCCGCGCGCGGCGCGCAGGGCTTGATTGTTCGCCGGCGCGAAGAACACATTGCTCGGATTGCGAATCACGCGACAGAACGGAAACGCTTCGGCCCGCAACGCGCTGTCATCGCGCGAGGCGTTGTCGACGACGATCGCTTCGACCGCAATCCCGCGCTGGCGTCCGACCGACTCGAGACACTCGGCGATGGTATCCCCCGAATTGAAGGTGACGATGCATACGGACAGCGTCGGCGCCAGGTCGGCCATTGTCATGCGCCGCTACTCGCGGCGCGCGAGAACCTGTACTGCCGCTCGATCATCGCCATCAGGAGCGTTGTCACCATCACATACGGCGCGTATGCGAACGACAGCGAACTGAGACTGAGAAATTGCACGGTGAAGCACACGTGGCAGCCGGCCAGCGCCGGACCGAGCGTGCGGCCATTGTGATCGCGCGCGCGCGTCGCCAGCCACCAGCCGCGACGCACTACCAACCAAGTGAACCACGCCACCGCGATCATCCCCACTCCGCCGAGTTCGGCGAGCACTGTCGCGACCCCGTTCTCGCCGCCGAGCAGTGTGAACTCGCCGGCGGGTGCTTCGGCGGCCATGGCCAGATCGATTGCATGCGCCTGGGTCGTGACGAAGCCGAGTCCCCAGATGAATGTGAGCGGATCGTCGGTCATCAGACCCACACGCGAGGTCAAGATGTCGACGCGTTGACCGAAAGTGCCGCCGACCTCGCTGAGATCGGCGAACGTGGAGGTGAAGCGATCGCCAAACACCTTCAACGCATCGCCGAGGTCGCGGCTGGCGACCTGGGCTTCGAACACGCTCAGCACCGCCAGCGCCACGCCAGCGCCGAAGGCGAGTTGGGCCGCGCGCCAGCGCGGGAACTGCCGGCCGCGACGCATCGCCCACCACAGCCACGCCGAACCGACGATCACCGCGAGCCAGCCGTTGCGCGACAGATCGACGAGAATCCCGACCGCGGTCACACCGAGTACGGCGGTGGTCCATCCGCGTGCGCGCCCACCAGCCGCGAGCGTGCGCGCCAGCGCGTCGAAGAACGCCAGGATGATGAGCGGAAACGCCGGCGAGTACGGCCGCGTGAATTCCTCCGCGGTGGGAAACAGTCCCGTCACCATGCCGCCCGACAACCACTCGGAGCCGGTGAAGAACACGCCGATGACAACCAGCGCCGCCGCGGCGCCGGCGGCCTGACAGCCGCGCATCACCAGTTGCAGCCGCCGCGGGTCGGTCAACACGTAGAAGGCGACGAAGAACGTTCCATAGAAGAGGTAGCGACGGCCGGCGCGAAAGCCGAGACCGAGCGGCACACCATCGCGGAGATTCGGCACGACGATGTTGAACAGCGCGAGCGCGATGATCAGCGCCACTGGCCACACGAACGGCGACCGCAAACGCGCGATGCGGAAGCGGCCGGTGGCGAGATCTTCGAGAAATGGGATCGCCAGCAACACGAACGCCAGGTCACTGACTTTGAAGAGCCCGGGGATACTGAACAGCTCAGGGTCGATGAGGCCGAGAAAATTCGTCTGGGCAAGAATCGCGAAGCCGAGCGCGAATTCCGGGCTGAGACAGATCGCGGCGAGCACGACGAGAAACAGGAGTAACAAGATCGCCGACCAGGTGCTGAAGCGGCCGACGATTCCGCCGACGATCACCGCCGCACCAATCGCCAGTGCGGCGTGTGTCAGCAGCCGCCGCCGCGGCATCACTGGTTCGAGGATCGTCATGTCGCACCGATTCCGCGCGGTCGCCACACGCGCTTGAGCGCGCGCTGTGCCAGCGTGAGATTCACTACCGGTTTCTGCACGCACGCGCCGCACACCAGCGCGGCAAAGCCCCAATCATCGAAGTGCGGATCCGGCACGTACACGCCGCCACAAATCGAGCAAGCCGAGGCGAGCGTCGGATACTCACGCTGCAAATGCTGCCAGTAGACACTTCCGATGCGCGCCGGGTTGTAGGCCGCGATGACATCGCCGGGCAGCGCCGCGCGGCAGCCTTCGCACAATCCGACGGCAACATCCGCACACGGTGCCGACGGCGTACCGCAAACGAAGCACGCCATCTGATGCGGCGTGGTTTTGATTCCCACGGCGATCGCTAGTCCACCCCACCGACGCAGCCCCGTCTGTTCTGCGTGGTGCAACGCAGCGTACCAGCGCGGGCCGACACCGAGCGCCCACCCTGGATAGATCAGATCGACAGCGCCGCAGAAGAGCAGCGTGAATCCCGCGCGCCGCAGCACGTCGCCGAGGGCAGCCGGCGCGAGCGGCTCTTCGTGCATCGTCTCATCGGGCCGGCGCGCGCGCCCGATCAATGACGCGACCGCGCGCTTCGCGTGATGAACGTAGCCATCAAACGCGCACGCGCTCGGCACTTCGACGATTGCAATCCCACCAGGTTGCAACACACGGTACGCCTCGCGGATCGCGCCGTCGGGACCTTCCGGAAAGTGCTCGACCACGCCGAGCGAGATGTAGCCGGCCAGCGAATCGTCGCGATACGGCAACGCGCGCACGTCGGCCGCGTTGAACGCGCCGGAACCCACCGCCCGCGCACGCCGCGCCCAGCGCTTTGCCGCTTCCAGTGCGGGCAGCAACCGCTCGCAGCCAATCGCGCGCAGGCCAAGACCACGCAGATAGAAGACGTAGCGACCGAGCCCGCAGCCGGCTTCGACAATGGTGCCGTGGCGCGGCAGGAACTTCAGCAACACATGGCGCAGGCCGTAGAAGTCGGCCATCGCAATTTCGCTGTCGACACTGTGGCCGCGCCAGAATTCGTCCCACTCGGCATCGGCCGGTGCGGCAACACCGCGCGGCTCCGCTCGATGCATCGCGGAGGAGGCCATTTTCACACCTGACGACGGAAGTCGCGCACCGCCGCGATCACGCGATCCTGGTCGGCGTCGGATAGATCGGGGAACAACGGCAAGGTCACCACTCGCAACCACACTTCCTCGGTAACCGGCAACGCCACGCGGTAGGGTTCGTAGAGACGGTAGAGATGGCTCGGCATGTAGTGCACGCCGGCGGCGATCTCACGCGCCCGCAGAAAATCGACCAGCCGATCCCGCCACGGCGCCCGCGCCACCTTGATCACATAGTTGTGCCACGAACTCTGCGCGTATGATTCCTCACGCGGCACTTCCACTCCATCGAGGTCCCGCAGCGCAGCGCTATAGCGTGCGGCGAGCGCCCGCCGGCGGCCGTTGGTGCGGTCGAGTTTGCGGAGCTGAACCAAGCCGATTGCCGCCGCGATATCGTTCATCTGATACTTCAACTCGACTTCAGTGACGTCGTACTCCCAGTTGTAACCCCCACTGCTCGATCGCGCCCAGGTGTCGCGGCTGATGCCGAGCCAGGTCATGCGCCGCAGACGTTCGGCCACGGCCGCGTCGCTCAGGGTGATCATCCCGCCGTCGCCGGTGGCGACGTTCTTGATCGCTTGGAAGCTGAAGCAGCCGAACGCGCCGAGCGAGCCGAGTGGCCGCTCGCGGTAGCGCCCGCCGGTGGCGTGAGCGCAATCTTCGATGAGCGGGATGCCGCGGGCGCGGGTGATCTCCAACAACTCGTCGAGCCGGCAGGAGTGCCCGCCGTAGTGCATCGCGATCACCGCGCGCGTGCGCGGCGTGATGCGCTGGGCGACATCGTGCGGATCGACGTTGAGCGTGGTCGCCTCGATGTCGACAAACGCCGGCGTCGCTTTGGCCGCCAAGATCGCGTGATTGGTGGCAACGAAGGTCATCGCCGGGGTGATCACCTCGCCACCTTCGACACCGGCGGCGCGCAGCGTGAGATACAACGCCGAGGTGCATGAGTTGACCGCCACCGCGTGCGCGACATGAGTGAACGCCGCGAACTGTTCTTCGAACTGCTTGGTCTTCGGCCCGGTGCCGACCCAGCCGGTCGCGAATGGTTCGCGCAAGGCCTCGATCTCTTCGTGGTCGAACGACGGGCGGAAGACGGGAATCATGCCGGCCTCGCCTGCGGCCAGAGTTGCCGCAATGGCGTCAGCACGATCGCCAGATCACTGCGGCGCGGCAGCAACGCATCGATCAATCGGCAACCGGACAAGCGCGTGAAGATCAGTAAATTGACTGCAATCGCCACGCCGCGCCCGATCGAAACCGCCGCGGCGATGCCCGCCAATCCATAGCGCGGCGCGAGCAGCACACTCGCCACCAACCCAACCACCAACGAGATCAGAGCCACGAGGCCGTTTAGCATGGGCCTTCCGGCTTGACCATAGAAGTAGCTCGTCGTCACATGCGCCAGCGCGTAGAGAACGACGCCGGGCAGCAGCCACAGCAACGGGACGACCGCGGGTTCGAAGGCGGCACCGAAGAGCAATCGAATCAGCGGCCGCGCCACCAGCGCGAGCACCAGCGCGAACGCGGCGCTGCTCCACAAGCTGATGCGACACCCGACGCCGGCGAGGCGGGCTGCGTCGGCGCCGGTCGCCGTCGCCATTCGCGGCAATACACCGGTGCCGATCGCCGACGGCAGATGGAAGAGCAAGTTCGTGATGCTGACCGCGACTGAATAGTAGCCAACTCCTTCCACGCCGCCGAAGAACGCCGCGACGTAGTTGTCGAAGCGCCAGTTGGCTTCACCAATCAGTTGCACGCACCACACCGCCAGACCAAATTCCAGCGAGGCGCGAAGCAACGCCGCGTTAGGCCCGCTCGACCGATCACCGCGCGTCCACCGCCACGCGAGCGTAGATGCCACCACGTGCCCCAGCCACCACGCAGCCAGCGCAGCATGAACACCGCCGACGCTGAACACCAACACCGCGGTCGCCACTGGAATCACCAGCCACAGGACCAGCCCCACCGAATTGTACTCACCGAAACGCCCTTCGCCTTGAAAAATCCCGGCGAGATTTTTCATCAGCAGACCCGCCGGCACCGTCGCAATCACCCACACCATCGGTACCGCCGATACGTCCAAAGTACCGCTCAGCCACACCAGCGCGCCGAACAGCGCCATCATCAGCGAACCGAGGACAGCGCACACTAGCGCGTTGCGGCGCAGCGCGGCGCGCGAGAACTCGCCTTTGCCGGCAACGCAGCCGTGGTACATCGGCACGCCCAAACCGCCGAACGTGATGGCGAGTCCACCGGTCAACGTGACCAGTGATACGATGCCCTTGCCCGCCGGTCCCAGCAGCCGTGCGATCAGCACCGCAGTGACCGTTCCCGCTGCGAGCTGCGCGATCTGCGAGGCGAAGGTGAGGAGCGCGGCGCTACTCACTGGCATTGGCTGCCGATCAGCTTCGAGGTCGTTCATCGGACGGGTGCGCATCAATCTTCGCCGCCGGGACGCCAGCGACGACGGTTCCGGGTGCGACATCACGCACGACCACCGCGCCCGCGCCGACGATGGCCGCGGCACCGATCGTCACACCCGGCAGCACTGTCGCGCCCGCGCCGATGTATGCGCCAGCACCGATGCGCAGCCGCGCGGTGGTGCGCGGGTAGCGATCGCTCACGGGACTGTGCCCGGCGTCGGTGTGGGTTAGCAGTATCGCTCGCATCGAAATCGTCACGCGATCTTCGATCACGATGGGAGCGCGCAAATCGAGAAACGTCTGCTTGCCAATGTGACTGTGCGCGCCGACGGTGAGATTGCGGAAGTCCGGGTCGGCGTTGTGGACGACGAGAAACATCTCGACATCCGTGTCGTCGCCGATCAGCGCACCGAACGCGCGCAGCAGCGGAATCACCGAGCGCTTGGGCGCGCGGGCAAGGAGGCGGCAGACGCCGTTCATCCCTTCCAAGCCGAACAGTACGCGGCCGTAGGCGCAGACGGCGGTATCGAACAGCTTACCCAGTTCACCTCGCATCGAGCCATTCCATATTTCGATTCGTTTCCCTTCCATAGCGCGGCGAGTATACGGATGCGCGGCCGGCTCATAAAGCCCGCTGACCAAATGATCGACCACCGCTCCCAACGCCCGTTCGCAAATGTCATTCTGAACGAAGCGAGGAATCCCTCTTCGATCGCATGGTCACTGATCCTCGGGGTTCTCGGCACCACCATCGCTCTCATCTTCGCCCACGCCGCCGCCGGCTTGATCGACGACGATGCCTACATCTTCCTGCGCTACGCGGAACATCTCGCCAACGGCGACGGGCTCGCGTTCAACGTGGGAGAGCCGAGCGCTGGCGTCACGAGTGTGCTGTGGGTGGGTGTGCTCGCCGGGGTACGCTGGCTCACCGACGCCGACCTGATCGTCATCGCTCAAACCGTCGGCGCGGTGTGTTTCGGCGGCGCGCTGGCGATCATGACCTGGACCGTCGAGGCCGATGGACAGGCGCCCGTCGCGCGTGTCGCCGGCGTAGTCGCCGCGCTCTCCCCTGTGTTCATTTGCCAAGCGATCAGCGGGATGGAGGTTGCGCTGAACATGTTGTTGGTCGCGGCCGCGATCGCCGCAATCAGTCGCGCCGGCCTGTTGGCAAGCGTCACAACCGGGCTGGCGTATCTAACGCGCCCCGACAACCTCGTGCTCGCGCCGGTGCTGCTGGCATTGCGCCCGCGCCGGCGAGCCCTCGCAACGATCGGCGCGTGCGTGATCGTGTGCGCGCTGCCGTGGGCGCTCTACTGCCATCACGTCAGCGGTTCGTTCCTGCCGCCGACGCGGATTGGCAAGCTACTCGTATTTCTACCCGGCTGGTACGGGATCACGCTCGCCGAGTTCTCTGCGCTGCCGATCGTCGCACGGCTCGCATTCACGCTGCGCGCGTTGGAACGGGTGGCCTTGCTGTTCACCGAAGGCCAGGCGCGCGTCCTGGTTCCGTGGCTCCTGCTACTCCCGTTCGGTCTCGCGCACGTGAAGCGGGCCGTACGAGCGCCGCTGGTGTTGTTGGTTTTGTCGGCAATCGCCTACGCGCTGTTCTTCCCGCTGGTGAAGCTGCGGTACTTCGTCCATCTGTTGCCCTGGTTGATCCCAATTGCGCTCGCCGCGATCACTCGACTGACGCAGCGATCGCGGCGGGTGCTCTTTGTTTTGATTCTGTTCGCGCAAGTCGCGCTCTGCTGGCGTGCGCTGCCGCGCTATCGCGACTGGGTCACGTGCGAAGGCACGAAAACGCGGGCCGGCAAATGGCTCGCCGAGCACACGGCACCCGACGCGCGGCTGGCGCTCGAACCGATCGGCGCGATCGGCTACTACAGCCATCGGTACATCGTCGACCTCGGCGGCCTCATCAGCGCCGATGTCTGGCCGGTGATCCGCAACGGTCCCGATTTCGATCCCAACGAGCTGCTCGCGTATCTAAGGATGCGCCACGCCGACTACCTCATCGACGCCGTCGACGGCCCGTGGGCGGGGCGACTCCTGCGCGCCTTGCCTGACGCCCTTCATCTCGAAGCCACCATTCGCGGCCTCGAAGGCTGCGGCGCTGTCGGCGTGTACGCGGTGCAACGCTGAGTCGAGAACCACCGGCGCCCTGTGCAAAGAACCGACTCGCCGCTTGACAACGCGGTGATCGATCTGGAACACAAACACACTCATGCAGTGTCCCCAGTGTCAGCACGAGAACCCACCAGGCGCCAAGTTCTGCCTCGAATGCGGCGCGCGGCTCGCGCTCGCGTGCGGCCAGTGCGGCGTACAGCTCCCGCCAGGTGCGAAGTTCTGTTTGGAATGTGGCGCTTCATTGGCTGCAAGCGACAAGCTGAAAGCTGAAAGCCAGACTGCCTCCGAACCCCGAACCCCTAACCCCCTTGCTCCTTCCGAAGTCGGCGAGCGCCGGCAGCTCACGGTGCTGTTCTGCGATCTCGTCGGTTCCACGGAGATCGCCGCGCAACTCGATCCGGAGGACTGGCACCGCATCTCGAAGGAGTACCAGCAGGTCGCCGCGGCGGCGGTCACCCGCTTCGGCGGTCACGTCGACAAATTTCTCGGCGACGGCCTGGTGTGTTTCTTCGGTGTGCCCGAAGCGCACGACGATGACGCCGAGCGCGCCGTGCGCGCGGGGTTGGCGATTGTCGATGCGGTGCAGACGTTGAACAAGAGCCTCCTCCCTAGCCCTCCTCCGTTGCCGGAAATGGCAACAGAGGAGGGAATCCTGATCCCCTCCTCTGCGAGCATCTCCGCGAGCGGAGGAGGGTTAGGGTGGAGGCCGATCCTCTCCGTCCGCGTCGGCATGCACACGGGATCGGCCGTTGTTGCTCACGGCGGGGGCGCGGCGCAGGACGTCTTCGGCGACACCCCGAACATCGCGGCCCGTGTGCAAGGCGCCGCTGAGCCCGACACCGTCGTGATCACGGCGGCGACCCAGCGCCTGGTGGCCGGGCTCTTCGTCGTGGAAGATCGCGGGCCACACGCGCTCAAGGGGATCGCGGCCCCCGTCGGGCTCTACCGCGTGGTCCAGGCAAGCGGTGTGCGCGGCCGCTTGGCGGCGGCAGCCGCCAGCGGTCTGACGCCGTTTGTCGGCCGCGAGCGCGAGCGGCAGACGGTGGCGGAGGCGTGGGAGCGGGCACAGGACGGCGAGGGGCAGGTGGTGCTGCTCAGCGGCGAGGCCGGGATCGGCAAGTCGCGCCTGGTGCAGGAGTTCAAGGCCAGTCTCGCGCAGACGCCGCACACCTGGATCGAGAGCGGCGGCTCGGCCTACTACGACACCACGCCGTTCCACGTCGTCGCCGATCTCCTGCGCCAGGGGTTTGGCTTTCTGGCGGATCTCTCCACCGAGGCCCGGCTCGACGCTCTCGACCGGTCGCTCGCGGCGGTGGGCCTGAAGCCGGCGGAGGCGGTGCCGGTGGTCGCACCGCTCCTCGACCTGCCGCTCCCCGAGGGCCGCTATCCGCCCCTGTTTCTCTCTCCCGAGCAGCAGCGCAAACGCTTGCTGGCGACCTTGGTGGCGTGGGTGTGCGGCGCGGCACGGCTGCAGCCGAGCGTGATCGTGATCGAGGATCTCCACTGGGTCGATCCCTCGACGCTCGAACTGCTCGGACTCATGGTCGAGCAGGGAGCGCGCGAGCAGTTGCTGTTGGTGCTGACGGCGCGACCCGAGTTCCGCGCGCCGTGGCCGCTGCGGTCGCATCACACGCAGCTCACGCTGAACCGGCTGACCAAGCGGCAGGTGCACGAGATGATCGTGCGCGTCGCCGTGCGCGTAATCCCGCCGGGGGAGATGCTGGAGGCGCTGGCTGTGCGCACTGACGGCGTGCCGCTGTTCGTAGAAGAATTGACCCGCGCCGTGCTGGAGGCGGAAGGCGCCGCCCTGATGACGCGGGAGATTCCGGTGACGCTGCAGGACACGCTCATGGCGCGGCTCGACCGGCTCGGACCGGCGAAGGAGACCGCGCAGATCGCGTCGGTGCTCGGGCGCGAGTTCTCGTATGCGCTGCTGCACACCGTCAGCGGACTCGCCGACGACCCGCTGCAAGCGGTGCTCGCGCAGCTCACCGACGCCGAGCTGATGTATGTGCGCGGACTGCCGCCCGAAGCGACATACACCTTCAAGCACGCGCTGATCCAGGACACGGCGTACGAGTCGCTGCTGAAGAGCCGGCGCCGGGAGCTGCACCGCGCGGTGGCGGAGGCATTGACGGGCCGGTTCGCCGCCCTGGCCGCGGCGCAGCCGGCGGTCGTGGCGCAGCACTGGGAGACGGCGGGCGACGCGGAGCGCGCGACGAGCGCGTGGCAGGAGGCGGGCGACCGCGCCAAGGAGCGGAGCGCCATGGTCGAGGCGGAGGGGCACTACCGGCGCGCGCTGTCGGTGCTGGCGACGCAGCCGGACACGCCCGCGCGTGCCTCGCAAGAGTTGGCGCTGCAGATCGCGCTCGATGCCGTTGTGAGTGTCACCCGCGGTTATGTGTCGGCCGAAACCGAGCCGACCAGGAAGCGAGTGCGCGAGCTGAGCGCGCAAACTGGCGATACGCGACAACTCGTGTTTTCGCTCATACTTGCATGGGCGCTGCCGATCGCGCGCGGCGAACCGCGTGCAGCCCTGGTCTTCGCTGAACAGGCACTCGCGGCGGCCCGCAACGACGGCTCCAACTTCGCGCTCGCCTGGGCACATATGGCGGTCGGGCAGACGCAATTCGAGCTCGGCGACCTCGAGTCCGCAGGCGAGCACGCCGCGGAGGCCCTGCGATTCTATCGCGAGGAAGACCATCGCGACTGGCCAACCGAGCCTGGGGCGGTGGCCCAAGCGATTCTGGCGTGGGTCTCGGCGCACAAGGGCTTTCTCGAGCGTGCCCACGGCGAGATCGAGAAGTTGCTCGGGCACGGTCAGCGACTGACGCTCGCATCGCAGGGCTGTTTCGTGCACGTGTGTGCGGCTGCCGCGCACGCATACCTCCGCGAGATCACTGGCGTCACGGTGCACGCGAATCAGAGCCTCGCCTCTGCGCTGGAAAACGATCTGCCACAATTCACCGGATGGAGCCGCATCTTCTGCGGCTGGGCGCTCGCCCTTCAAGGTAAGCGAGAAGACGGGATCGCCGAACTGCGAGAGGGTCTCGTGGGCTGCGCCGCCACAGGGACTCGCGCGACGGCGGGGCAGTACCTCGGCTGGCTCGCCGAGGCGCAGCTCCTGGCCGGGCAGGTCATCGACGGCCTGAGCACCATTGAGGAAGCGCTGACAGCGGTTCCCGAGCAACGCATACACATCCCGGAGTTGCTGCGCCTACGCGGCGAGCTGCGCGCCGCCGCCGGCGCCGATGTCGCCACCGTCGAGGCAAGTTTCAATGAATCGGTCGCCCTCGCGCGCGACATCGGCACCAAGCTCATCGAGCTGCGCGCCACCACTAGCCTGGCGCGCTTTCTCGCCCGCCACGGCCGCACGGACGAAGCGCGCGCCCGCCTCGCCCCGCTCTATGCTTGGTTCACCGAAGGCTTCGACGCGCCCGACCTGCAAGATGCCAAGGCGCTGCTGGAAGAGTTGAAATGAGTCCGTCAGAAGCGGCGCCGGTACGAGTTGCTCTACGTCGATGAGACGTGGACCTGCGCGGGAAACACCTCTGCATTGCTTGAAACCCGACCAGCCGAGTGCAGCCATACGACTCGCGCCAGGGCGTAGATTACCGAAAGAACGATGGCCACCGTAGCGGTGAGCATGGTCGCGGGCGCGAGCCGGAGAGAGTGGAACGCCACCCCGGTTTGCAGGATGTCGCCCGAGAGCATCGCCAGCAGCACCCATCGCATCGTACGTTGATCGCGCCCCTGCAACACCGCCAGCTGCATCGCGCTCATGATGAAGAGCGTCACGCCGTACCAGCGACCCATTTCGACGCTGCTCGGTGTGAGCACATGGCCAAGAAAGTGACCTGCGAACAAGGCCGGTGCGGCCATGAACACCACGCCCGCGGCGATGTTCGAGAGAGCCTCGAGGTACAATACGAAGAGAGCGATGCGGAGCCGGAGGGTCACGACAAACCGCTACGCGATTTCACCGCTGCTCGCAATGTCACGCGCACGGGACGGCCGTCGTGTGCCGTCACGCACGCGACTCCGGCTCGCGTCGGGCGCGAAGATCTTCGGCACGACGTTGGATCGCGAACGACATGGCCTCGAAGCCGTGTCGGAGACGTCCGCCGAGGAGGAGGCGCACCACGCCGCCCATCCAGCCGGAGAGCTCGAAGTGCGATTGATAACGGGAGCGTTCGCGCCCGAGCGGTTGCAGCTCGTGGCAACGACGACTGACGATGGCCCCGACCGCGCCGCCCTCGACGCCGTAGCACAGCTTCTCGCCGGGAATGTGATCGAGGACCGTCTCAGTCTGCGGCTGGGCGAACCACGGGAATACGCGGACCTGCATCGCGATCGGAGCGCCGACGCCGAGCGTCGACCGGCACCCGACGACGAACGGATTCCACTCCCCGTACGCGCGCAGGTCGGTGATGACCTCCCAGACGACGGACGCCGGCGCGTCGATCTCGATCACGTGGTCGATGACGAACGGCACCGGCGGCTCAGCTTCCCGCCCGACGACCCCACGCCTGTACCAGCCGCGGAGTGCTCACGACCGCGCGCGGGTCCCCAGCGAGTACGTACAGCTCGCGCACCACGTCGTCGACCTCTTCCCGAGATGCCAGGCGCTCGGTCACCACGGTTTCGCCGATGTTCTGCATGGTGAGCGGCGCGATCAGCTTGACGTCGTCTTCCATCCCCGCCCGCTGCACGACGTTCATGTGGATGCTCTCGCATTCCGTGTCATGTAGGAGCCCCGGCAGCCGCAGCCTGATGTCGAGAGCGCCGCCGCACGACCTGCGAGTACAGGTAGCGCCGGAACGCGGGGATGTCCAGGTGGAAGAAGTGACCGCGGAGGCCGCGCCTGCGCGGCGAGCTGCGCGCCACCACCAGCCTCGCGCGCTTCCTCGCCCGTCACGGCCGTACGGACGAAGCGCGCGCGCGACTCGCCCCGCCTTACGCCACCTTCACCGAAGGCTTCGACACGCCCGATCTGAACGACGCCAAGGTGCTGTTAGAGGAACTGCGATGAAGCGAGTCGAGGGTTCAGAGTCGAGCATCCCCGCGCTGCCCCTATCGACTCTCGATCTCCTTGAACCCTCGCGTGGTGCGGCGTAGCATCTGCCCTGCGATGAATCCTTTGGCCGTCATAGAAAGTCACCTCGCCGAAGTTCGTGCCCTCGGAGCACGACGCATCGGTGTGTTCGGCTCCTTCGCACGCGGTGAGGCACGCGACGACAGCGACGTAGACATATTCGTCGAGTTCGAGGACGAGAAGCGCACCTACAACAACTTCTTCGCCTTGCACGAACTGTTGGAAACACTACTCGGACGCCGCGTCGACTTGGTGACCGACAAAGCCCTCGTCGAGACCAAGGCACGGCTGATCCTCCCGACGGTTCGCTATGCTTCCATCCACGTCTGAGTTGTTGCGCGACATCTTGCGCGAAGCGGAGTTTCTGGAGAGCGAAGCGCGGCGGACCAACCAAGTGGCGTTCCTCGACAACGAAGTCCTCAAACGCGCCTTCGTGCGAAGCGCGGAGGTCATCGGCGAAGCCGCCAAACAAGTCCCCGAGGATACGCGCGCGCAGTTCCCGAATTTCGAGTGGAAGAAAATGGCCGGCATGCGCGATCGCCTCATTCACGGCTACGCCGGCGTGGACTACCTAATCGTCTGGGACGTCGCGGTCACCCATGCTTCGGAACTTGCCGCGAAACTCCGCCCTATCCTCAAGGGGCTGAGCGACGCATAGTCCGTCGTTCTGTTGGCGGTTGAGCGGCATCGTCAACGGCTCGTCACGGTTACGCGACTACCAACGGCTGCCTCTGAAAGACAGGCAAGACAGTCGCGTGATCCGCGGCGCGTGTATCGAAAACTCCTTTCGCACCGTAGCGCGGGCATCCGCCATCGACATCGTGCCCGCTTACGACCCGAAGTACGCCAAGAACTCCTTCGCTTCACTATTTCCCGGGTCGGCTTGGAGGACGAGATTGTAGAACTCGCGCGCTTCGCTGCCCATTTCGAGTTGGCGGTAGTTGCGCGCCAGCGCGAGTAGAATCTCGCCGCGGTGGTCGTGGACGAACGGAGTCGGCGGGTCGGCGAGTAGGCGGCGATACTGTTCGTTGGCTTTGCCGTACTCTCGACCACCTTCGTACAAACGCGCCAAACGATAGCGGTACTTCTCAGCACCTCTCACGATTCGGCACGATCCGGAAGCGACGGCGGCCATCGATTCGATAGGTCTCGAAGTCGTCGTAGTCGATGGTGAAGATTGTATTCAACGACTCCCGGCGCGCAAGGTGCACCAGCGTCGCATCGGCGAAGTCCATTGGCCGGTCATGGTAGCGCGCCATCAACGCGTCGAGCGCCGCCAGATCCGCGTCGTCGATCGTCGCGACGGTGACTGCTCCGGAGCGGACAAATCTCCATGCGGCCGCAACATCGCGTCGTTGATCGCCAATGAGATGGAACAGCTCGGCCAGAACCGCCGCCGAGGTCAGCAGCGGCAATCGAAGATACGAGAACGCGGCAACACATGCTTCATGCCATTTGTCGTCGCGGTCGAGCAGCGCGAGCAACGCGCCGGTATCGACCAGCACGCTAGCGGGCACGGCGCTCAGCCAACCGCCGCCGGATCAGTTCACGCGCCTCCTCGGAGCGACGCTGATTGCCGCTGCGGATGACCCCGAGTGTTCGCACGGCCGCCGCGTGCAAGCGCGCTTGTTCTGATCCGTCGCCGCCTGATCTCACCCGAAGATCGGCCAACCACTCATGCACGACACGATCCAGCAGACGCCCGATGGAGCTGCGTTCGCGACGGGCGGCGTGCTCGAGCGCGGCCTTGGTCTCCGGCGCAACCCGCCAACTGTACACTTCGCTCTTCGCCATGCACCACACCGTAGTGCATCCAGAGCAGCCGGTCAATTTTCCCGTGCCTCGCCGTTCCGCGGATCGTTCTTGAGCACCAGCTCGTAGCCATGGGCGGCGGACGACACCTCCCCCCTACGATCCGAAGTACGCCAAGAACTCCTTCGCTTCGCTGTTGCCCGGGTCGGCTTGGAGGACGAGGTTGTAGAACTCGCGCGCTTCGCTGCCCATTTCGAGTTGGCGGTAGTTGCGCGCCAGCGCGAGCAGGATTTCGCTGCGGTGGTCGTGGACGAATGGGGTCGGCGGGTCGGAGAGCAGGCGGCGGTACTGTTCGTTGGCTTTGCCGTACTCTCGACCACCTTCGTACAAACGCGCCAAACGATAGCGGTACTCCGACGCGCCCGGTGGCGCCACCGCGACGGCGTCGCGCACCAAACGCGCCGCGGCGGCGAAGTCGCCGCGGCGCTCGTAAATGGCGCTGAGTCCGGTGAGCACGTCGGGATCGCGACCGCCGTAGCGGCGGGCGGCGCTGAGCGCTTGCTGCGCCTTCTCCGGTTCGTTCGCGCCGAGCCAGTTGTAGCCGGCGTGTTTGAGCATCTCGGCGCGCATGAGATCATCCTCGGCCAGGATGCCGGCGCGACCGTACGCTTCCGCCGCGCCGCGCGGATCGCCGCGGAACTCGCGCACGCGCCCGAGCAATCGCGCGTCGCCGAGGCGCGCATCGTTCGACTTCAGCGCGCGGCCCAACTCGTCGTCGAGCGCTTGCGCCACGCGCGCCGAGTCGTCGAGACGGCCGGCGTCCTTGTAGGCCAGCGCAAGATAGAGGCGCACTTCCGGATCGGGCGGCAGCAACCGCTGCGGCAGATCTGGGTCCCAGATGATCGCGGTGCGCAGCAATTCGCGGCCACGTTCGGGATCGAGGGTGAGTGCTTGCTGCGTCCACTTGGCCGCGCGCGCTTGATCCACGGCCGACAGCAGCCCCCAATGCGTCAACGCCCATTCGGCCGCGACGCGGGTCCAGCCGCGATCGCGCGGCTGCAACCACACCGCGCGGTCGAAGATGTCGACCACGGCGTGGACGACTTCGACCGGGAGATAAAACCCGTAGCGCACCTCGGCGAGCCCCGACAGCGCCTCGCCGAGGTGCAGGTGCGCCGGCGCGTTGCTCGGCCGCAATTCGACCATGCGGGTAAACCCCTGCACCGCAGCCGCCCACGCATCAGCGATCTGCTGGCGCCGCGCCTCGCTGCTCAGATACGCGCGGTCGCGCATGGCGTCGTGACCAATCTGCAGCGCGAACGTAGCGGCGGCTTCGACCAACTCGACTTGCCCGCTCGCCATTCGCAACGCTGTGCCGACCTTGTGTACCTGCACCGGTCGCGGGTCCGGCGGACCGGCCAGCGGATTCACCAGCGTCGTGTTGGGGAAGATGCTCCGCACCAGCGACTCGACCCAGTAGTTGCGGACGACGATCACCATCGCCACACCCGCCGCGACGATCGCCGCGATCGCCACCGCGCGCCGCCGCAGCGGCACGACACCTTGCAGACCCAATTCGGAACCGCGATCGAGCAAGCGCACGGTGATGCCAAACGCGACGGTGAACAGCAGCCCGTTGGACGGGATGTGGAGATTGAAGTCGGTGAAGGAATGAAACAGCAGCGCGGTCATCGCCGTGATCAGACCGAGCGCGATCAGAACTTGCACGTCTTGTGCGTCGCGCACGCGCCGGCGCAGCAAGCCGATGAAGCGAACGAACAGCCAGGCAAAGCAGATGGTACCGAGCACGCCGCTCTCGACCAGCAGCTGGAAGTAGTCGTTGTGAGCGCGATCGAAGTAGGTGCGCGTACCTTCAGGTTGGTAACGCGGGAACAGCCATTCGAAGTTTCCGAGGCCAATGCCGAAGACTGGAAAGTCGCGCGCCATCACCAGCGTCTCGCGCCACAAACTCGGGCGCGAGTAGGGCGTGAGCTGCATCTCGCCACCGAAGCGCGCCATCATCTGCGGCGACTGCAACCACAGCAGAGCGAGCGCCGCGAGCGCGACGGCGCCGATTGCCACGCGTCGGAGCGTCAATTGCCGGCGCCAGGCACCGAGCGCGAGTGAGCCGACCGCGAGGCCGCCCAGCGACGACAACACGCCGCCGCGGCTCTGCGTCATGCCCATCGCCATCAGCATGATCGCGGTCGCACCGAGCAGCAGCAAACCGATCGCGCTCGCACTGCCCTGTCCGCTGCGCGGCGGCGCGGCTTCGCGACGACTCTGCGCGGAGCGCCGGCGGCGACGGCGGGCCGGAATGAAACTCAGCGCGAGTGCAATAGTGATCGGAATCGCCAACTCGAAATAGCCGGCGAGATGACCGCGGTTGACGAACGTGCCGGTGGCCGAATCAACGTAGACGGTTTTGCGCAACCAGAAGATCTGCGGATGGCGCGCCACCACTTGATAGATGCCGTAGAGCGCTTCGACGATGCCGATGGCGGCGACTACCGCGAGCCAGGCGCGGACGCGGGAGAAAAAGACGTCGCGTGATGACGAGTCGGAGCCGGCTACACGTTGCTCACCGCGCTGCCCAAGCCTCCACGGATATGCGATGAGCAAAAAAAAACCGCGCTGTAGGTCAGCATGCGCAGCAGTTCTTCGACGTCGCGATAGCGATAGATCGACAACGGGCGCCAGCGGCTCATCGCGGGCATTCGCTGCACCAGCGCGGTCAACTCAGCCACCACCGGCGCCGCGCTCGCCACCGCCGCGTCCGGTTGGTCACTCACCGAGGCGAGCGGCCCGACCTGCGGCGGCCGGCCGGCATTGTCGCGCAACGCGGCGACGATCGAATCAAGTTGGCTGAACGGCTTGTCGTCAGGCCAGCCCAGCAGGTGATCGCGATAGAGCGCGTAGGTGTTGGGGCTCAGCACTCGGAGCACTGCCGGCGGCAACGGCAGCAACTGCACCACGGCGAGCGCACCGAAGCACAGCATTGGAAGACTCCAACCGCGGAGGCGGTCGTTGGCCGCGGTGGTGCTGCCACACACCAGCGCCTTGCTGCCCCACACGATCACGAGCGCTGCGGTGAGCAGCTCCATGATCGCCTGCGCCCACGCGTGTACCGAGCCAAAGGCGAGCGGCGTGAACACCAAGAGCGCGATGACGCCGCCGTGAACGAGGGCATCGCACCGGCGGCCGAAGCGCTCGCGTTGAATGGGCGACGACGTCAAGGTTTGCAACCGAACTCTCAGGCGGGAACGATCTTCTCGCGACCGCGGGTGACGCGGCGGGTGGCGTTGCGGGTATCGACCACCAGCGCGCTGGCATCGACGATGAATTGAGAGTCGTACGAGCTATGATCAGTGGCGATCACCACAACATCGGCCCCGGCGAGTTCCGGCTTGGTTAACTCCACCGACTTCAACTGGAAGTCGTACTGTCGCGAACGCTTCAACACCGGCACGTACGGATCGTTGTAGCTGACGACGGCACCCTTCGCTTGGAGCAGCTCGATCAATTTGAGCGCGGGCGATTCGCGGGTGTCGTCGAGATCTTTCTTGTACGCGACCCCGAGCACCAACACGCGCGCGCCCCGCAAGCTGCGGCTGCGTTCGTTGAGCGCGTCCATCACCTTGGCCACGACAAACGCCGGCATCGCGTGATTGATTTCGCCCGCCAACTCGATGAAGCGCGTGGTCAGTTCGTACTGACGCGCTTTCCACGTGAGATAGAACGGATCCACCGGAATGCAGTGTCCGCCCAAACCGGGACCGGGATAGAACGGCGTGAAGCCGAACGGCTTGGTGGCGGCCGCATCGATCACCTCCCAGACGTCGATCTGCATGCGGTCGAACAGCACCTTCAACTCGTTGACCAGCGCGATGTTGACGCTGCGATAGATATTCTCCAGCAGCTTGGCGGCCTCGGCGACTTGCGTGGAGGACACCGGCACGACTCGTTCCACAACCGCGCCGTAGAGCGCCGCCGCCAGCTCGCCGCAGCGGCGCGTATGACCACCGATCAGCTTCGGGATGGTGCGCGTGTTGAAGTGCGCGTTGTTCGGGTCCTCGCGCTCGGGGGAATACGCGAGGAAGAAATCGGCGCCGGCGCGCAGCCCGCCGTGCTCCAGAATCGGCCGCACGACTTCGTCCGTCGTGCCGGGATAGGTCGTGCTCTCCAGCACCACCAGTTGCCCGGCGCGCAGATGGGCGGCGACGCTTTCGGTGGTCTTCACGACGTAGGAGAGATCCGGTTCGCGATTCTCGGTGAGCGGCGTCGGCACACACATGAGGATGGCGTCGCACTGGCGCAGCAGCGCGAAATCGAGCGTCGGATTGAACGCGGCTTTGCCGGCGGTCAGCGTGGCGGTGGTGAGCAGCGGCGCCAGCCGGCTGGGGGGCAAATGATGGATATAGCTACGGCCGCCGCGCAGGGCATCGACTTTGACGGGATCGACGTCGAACCCGTAGACCGCGCAGCCCGCCTCGGCGAAAGTTGCCGCCAGCGGAAGTCCGACGTAGCCGAGGCCGATGATGCCAACAATGCCGCGTCGACCGGTGAAGGCGGCTAACAAATCTGCCATGCGCGGGCGCTCAGATCTCAACGTCGGCGACGTGCTCGCCGTCTTGGGCGCCGTAGTACGAATAGGTGTCGCGGCTCTGGTAGTAATAGTCGCCACTGTTCACGTTCACGTTGTTGAGCACGACCCCGAGGATCTTGGCGCGCGCGTACTGCAGGCGGTCGCGCGCCCGCTGCACGACGTCCTTCGGCGTGTGTTGTCCGCGCGTCACCAGCACCACGCCATCGACCATCGTCGACAGCAACACCCCGTCGCTCACCGGCAACACCGGCGGCGAATCGATCAACACGTAATCGAAACCTTCGCGCAGCAGTGCCAGGGTCTCGCGCATTTTGACTGAGCCAACCAGCTCGGCGGGGTTCGGCGGCACCGGCCCGCTCGATATGAGGAACAGGTTTTCGATCTTGGTCGGCCGCACCGCATCGCGAAGTTCGCCCTGGCCGGTCAGCAACGTGCTCAGGCCGTGGCCGTTCTCGGTGCCGAGCACGCGATGACAGCGCGGCCTGCGCATGTCCGCATCGACCACCAGCACGCGCGCGCCGGACTGCGCCAGCGTGATCGCCGTGTTGATGGCGGTGATCGTTTTGCCCTCGCCGGCCTGGCCACTGGTGATTAGCATCAGGCGCGGCGCGTTGTCGGCGCTGGACAACAAGATGGCGGTGCGAATGGTGCGATAGGCTTCCGAAACCACCGAGCGGCCGTGATGCAGTGTGACCAGCTCGCGCGGGAGTCCGTCGTGAGCGGCGATCGCCGGAACGTGGGCGGCGGACGGTTCGCGCGGCGTCGCGCTCGACGCGAACGTCGGCACGATGCCGAGCGCCGGCACCCGCACGAACCGTTCGACCTCTTCCGGTGTCTTCAACGTGTTGTCGAGATACTCGAAAAAGAACGCCAGCGCCGTCCCCAGCGTCAGACCCGCCACCAGGCTCAGCAGCAGGTTGAGCGTGCGCTTCGGGCGCGAGGGATACAGCGGACTTTCGGCCTTGTCGACAATGGTGACGTTGGAGACCCGCAAGCTGTCGGCAACGGTCGTCTCCTTCATGCGCGCCAGCGTACTCTCGTAGAGCGCGTGACTGGTATCGACGTCGCGCTTGAGCATGTTGTAGTCGACCGAATTCTCCTTCTGATCGAGCGCGGTGTTCTTCTGCGCTTCAAGCTGGACGCGCAGCTCCTCCTCGCGCCCCTTTGCGGCCATGTAGCCCGACTCGATGCCGCCGACGACCTTCTTGATCTCAGCGTCGATGCGAGCATGTGCGGCCTCGACTTCACCCTTGAGCTGCTGCATCGTCGGGTACGCGGGTTTGAACTTTTCGCCCATCTGGGCGTACTTGGCTTCTAGTTCCGAAGCCGTTTGCTTGAGGTGTTGGATCAACGGGCTGTCGATCACCGCCGGCAACGCCTCGTAGTTGCGTGTCTTGATGAGTAAGTACTGCGACTCGTATTGGATGCGGTCGGCCTGCGCGGTGGTGAGACGCTTGTTCAAGTCGTCGAGGCGGCCGACGACGATGTTCTCGCGATTGTCGAGGGAGATGATGTGGTGCTCTTTGCGATAGCGATTGAGCGCGCCTTCGGTGGTTTCGACCTTTTGCTTCAACTCGGTGAGTTTGGTTTCGAGAAACTGCTGCGCGTCGCCGGTCGCATGATAGCGGCCCTCCATCCCTTGCTGGATGTAGGCATTGGCGTGCGCGTTGGCGATCTGCGCCGAGAGGCCGGGATCGTGCGTACTGAAGCGCACGCGCACCAGGCGCGAGTTCTTGACCGGTTCGACTTCGAATAGTTCGAGATAGAGATCGATCAAGCGCGGATCGACCCCGAGCTCTTGGCTCTCGGGCTCGCTTGCCGGCGCGGTGCTGAACCAGCCGCGCACGGCAGCCATTGCGCGTCGCAACATGCCGGGTTGGCTGCCGCTGAGGAAACGCGGATCATTTTCGAGTGCCAAGTCGCGCAGCACGCGCGCCGCCAAGGTGCGACTCTCGAGGATGCGGAACTGGGTCTGGTAATAGTCGTACTTCTCGGGGCCGAAGACGTCGGGCTGGGTCACCTCCTCGATCTTCACGACGTGCGGCGCCTGCTTCTCGATCTGCAGCGTCGCCTCGGCCGTGTAAGTGCGTTCGGTGGTGAACGTGATGAACGCCGTGGTCGTCACCACGACCAAGGTGAACAGCGCGATCACCCAACGATGCTTGAGGATCACCTGCCAGTAATCGCGCAGGTGGGTGTCGTTCGCATCGGCGAACGGAGCCATCGGAGGCGGCATCTCGTTCGGCGTGATGCGGTAGGGCGACAACTGATTCATCGATGCGGTGTCACTCATAGGATCGGCGTCGCTCACAAAATGGGGATAGTTCCGGCGACCCGGAAGACATTGGTCACCACGTAATAGAGCGCGTAAAGCGGCACCTTCAAGGCGTTGGCGGGCACGTAGACGATATCGCCGGCCTCGAGTGGAATGTCCTGTCCTCTGCCGTCCATGATTCCTTTCAAATCTGCGCTCAGCGTCATGCGCGTACCGTTGCGCTGCGTGCGCACCACCTGCACCTCGCTGGTCGCCGCCGGATAGAGCGGGCCGCCGGCGGCGGTCACCGCGCCGAGCACGCTGACGCCGCGGGTCAGCGGATAGGAACCAGGCTTCTCGACCCACCCATCGACGAGGAACTGTCCGCCTTCGGGAACGACAATCACATCACCCGCGCGCGACGGCAAGGTCAGCGCGGTCTGAGTGCCGGCGTCAAGGATGTCGCGCACATCGATGACGATTGGATCGCTGCTGGCGTCGAGCGCGTCACTGACCACAGCGCGATCGCCGACACCGAGGCGCTCGGCGCTGGCCAGCATGGCGATCTTCGCATGGTCGATGCGCTCGCCGGGCAACAGATAGATGCGACTGCCGGCGTCGCGCGCCAGTCCACCCGCCTCGGACAGCATGTCGAGGATGGTGTTCTTGTCCTTGGTAAGGCTGTACTGACCCGGCCGCAGGACCGCGCCCATGACCGAAACCTTCTGGCTGCCGTAGTCCTGCACGAAGACGTTGACCTGCGGGTTTCTGATGAACTTCGCCTCGAGGTGCTGAGTGATGTCGGCTTCGAGTTCGCGTTCAGTGAGGCCGTCGGCCTTGATCGCACCGATCAGCGGCAACGTTACGTAACCTGCGCCAGAGACGCGCACGGTGCGGTCGAGGTCCTCGGTATCGAAGACGTTGATCTCGACCAAGTCGCCGGGGCCGATGTGGTAGTCGCGGCCGATGCCGGCGGCTTCGCGTTCGCGGCGCAAGTCTTCGAGTCGTTGGCGACTGGCGCGCACGTCTTCATCGGCGGGCGTGATCACGCCGGGGCCGGTGTTCATGCCGGCCATCCAGCGCTGCTGTGGCGGCGGACAGCCGAGCAAGGCGATCGTAGCGGACACCATGAGGGCGAGGCCGATCAGGCGCGGTGTGCGGTGGAATATGTCTCTTTGATTCACGTTCTCAAGTCCGGTCACGCTGCATACTGCCCGATCCGACAGAAAAAAAACAGGGAGGCCAACTGCGCCTCCCTGTTGATTGCGGGACAAGGGGCCGGCTGAGCCGGCGCCACTCGCGACTACCGATTACACGTCTCACATGTCGGTGATGCCGTTGGCCCAACCGGGGTGGTAGGCGTCAGCGTCGGCACCAAGGTGAGCGTTGCCGTCGGTGGCGTCGTCGCCGTCGGGCTCGGTGGCACGCTGCCAGTCGGGGTCGGCGACGTCCGTGTGCCCGTCGCAGTCGGTGGTGTAGTGCTCGTAGGGGTCGCCTCCACTGGGCGTGTGCCGGTGATCGTTGCGGTTGGCCGTGTGCCGGTGATCGTTGGGGTCCCATGGCCCTCTCCCCCGGTGGGCGTCAGAGTTGCATTGCCCTCTCCGCCGCCACCGCCACCGCCGCCGCCGCTCAATCCGACGCCGAGGCCGACGCCGAGACCAACCAACGCCACGCCGCCAATCAAGTAGCAGCGATTGATTTCGTACTCGCCGATTTGCACCGGGGAGCACAACTCGCTCTCTTCGCCGCCGACTTTGCCGGGAACCGCGATCGCCGCAGCCTTGTCGTTGGCCGATAGACGCCAGTTGACGATCAGGCCCTTCTCGCCCAATTCGGCCTTTACCGTGTCGCCGCGTAGGGGGGCGGGAGCTACGACCTTCACGTTGTAGGTACCAACGGCGACACCCTCAACAGCGTACAGCCCGTTGTCTCCGCTGGTGGTGGAGAACAGCACCGAATCGGAGCCCGGCCGCAGCACGAGCACCGTGGCACCACCCACCGGCTTTCCCGCGGCGTTGACAATCTTGCCGCCCAGAGTCGCCCGGCTCGCGGCGAGCGCCGGGGCGCCCACCATGGCGCACGACACTGCAACCGCAAGCAGCCGCATCCCGAATCCAGTCCGTTGACCGTGCATTCCTATCGACATAGCCTCTCCTCCGCGAGTCGGCCGCCCAAAACCCCAAAAGCGGGCGGATGGTCTCACCTTCACTTCTGGAAGTCAAGGATTCATCAGCGAGAGTAGGGGCATTCGCTCAACTTGCGGCAGGGAACGCCGCAAACACCGCCAGCGTAAGCGTGAGCGTGATGTCAGCACTGGCGCGCACGGAAGCCTCGGTGAGTCCGTCGAGCCAACCGTGCAGCCCGACTCGAATTCCCACGATTGCCGCCCCGACGACGACCCCAACCAAAATCCCGACGGCCTGCGATAGCGAGAACAGCACGCCGAACGTGATCACGCTGGCCACGGCGAACTCGCGGAAGCTGACGGCCGGCGCGTACTTCACACGCCGGCCGTCCGTCCGAGCGGCACGCGAGCCATGCACCAACACGACGACGCTCCACGCCGCCAGCATCGGTGCATACAATAGCGCCGGCAAACGCAAGCGATCCAGCGCCACTAAGCTCCACAATTGCGCCGCAAGCATCCCCAGCATCCCGATGCAGCCAGGCAGCGTGAGAGCTGGGCCTGCCATCGATTCGAGCCCTCGTTGCCGGTTGCCGCCGACCACTGCTGCGCAGGTGCGCGCGACACCCGCCGCATAGCGTCCGCCGGTCGCGACCAGCCACACTCCGAGCACTAGCAGCGCACGTGGGAACGCGGGCACAAACTCAACCGCTGCGCGATCGCACAACGCCCAGCACGCACCAATGGCCAAGCCGACGATCGGATAGAATAGCGCTGCGGTCCCCTGACGAACGGGAGCCATGACTCCAACTGGCAGCGCGGTCAGCCACGCGATTGCCGCCAGCAGATCACGCCACGATGGGCGCTCGCCACCGAGCCACCATTCTTCTTCGCGCTCGTCGTCGCTCACGGCGCGAGCGCTTAGCGTAGGGCGATCAACGCGGCAACTCCCGTTAGTGCTCCCATCACCGCGTGTCGGCGTAAATGCGGCGCAAACGCGCCGGCGAGACGCCGCAGAAGTACAGCAAGCGCAGCCACCACATCAGTACGATGGTGCGGATCACGCCGCCCCTGACCCAGCGCCGCGACGAGGTCACAACCTTCAGCCGGATACAGGCAACGCGGCCGCAGCGCTTCAGCGTGCGGCTGAAGGCGAGATCCTCCATCAGCGGAATCAATGGAAACCCGCCCAGCTCTTCGAACACACAACGGCGGACGAATATCGCTTGATCACCGGTGGCGATACGGCTGAGGCGCGAACGCAGATTGATCAGTGCGCCAACGATTCGGAGCAACGGAGTGCTGGGCATCAGCGCGACGTCAAAGCGGCCACCGACGACAGCGTCGTTCGCGAGCGCCGCTACGACGGCGGCATCGAACCCCGCCGGCAGCAACGTGTCGGCGTGTAGAAACAGCAGCACCTCCCCAGCGGCAACCGCGGCGCCGGCGTTCATCTGCGCGGCGCGGCCACGCGGCGCGTTCAAGACACGGTCCGCAGCAGCGGCGGCAACGACACCCGTCGCGTCGGTGCTGCCACCATCGACGACGATGATCTCGCGCACCGCCGGCGCGCGGGCATGCGCCAGCGTTGCCGCAAGGGTAGCTTCTTCGTTCAGCGTCGGGACGACAATCGAGATGTCCACTTGGCGACTGGGCGAAGGGCTCGGAGGACGCGGTCCTTCACCGGCACGCGGGTGCGACCTTTTCCGCGAACAGCTCCAAGGTCTCTGGCCGATGAAAATCCCCGAACAGCATAGTGAAGAACGTCACGCCTTGTTCGCGGCGTTTGTGAAGCTGGTCGATGACCTGCTGCGGCGTACCGCGGAAGGCGGTCTTCTCGAGATCGAAGACGCGGCCGAGCGCGCGGGTGGCGAATTCCCACTTCTGCTTGAAGTCGGCGTCGTCTTTGCCGAGCACCACGACGCACTGCTCGGAAACCTCAATCTCGTTGGGATCGCGCTTGATGGTCGCGCAGTGCTCGCGCAGCACGTCGAGCTTGTGGGGCAATTCGGTGGCGACATTGTTGGGGCAGTTCCAGATGTCTGCGTGGCGTGCGACGACGCGCAGCAGGCGTTTCTCTCCGGCACCACCAATCAGGATCGGCGGATGCGGCTGCTGCGCCGGCTTCGGATTGTTCGCGGCATCCGCGACCGCGTAGTACTTGCCCTGAAACGTCGCGCGAGGTTCGCGGAACATCCGCGTGATGATCTCCAGGCCTTCGTCGAGTTGCTCGATGCGCGTGCGCACTGATGGGAATGGATAGCCGTACGCCCGATACTCTTCATCCATCCAACCGGCGCCGATACCGAAGATCAAGCGGCCGTTGCTGACGGCGTCGAGGCTCGCCGCCATCTTCGCCAACAAGGCCGGGTTGCGGTAGGAGTTGCACAACACCAGCGTGCCGATTTTCAAGCGTTCGGTGATCGCCGCGGTTGCCGCCATCACCGTCCACGCTTCGAGGTGGTCCATGTCCGGCAACCCGCGGCTCCACATATGATCGACGAAGAAGATCGAATCGTAGCCGAGGCGGTCGGCGAGTTGCGCGCGCTGCCGAATGAGCGGGAACGGAATCCCGACTTGCGGAAAGAACAGCCCGAACTTCATTGCTGGCATCGCACTCCTCCTGTCACGTCACGTGGCCGGGGACGAGTCGGCGAGATCAGCCCCAGAAGCAACCCCAGCGATCGCTATCGATCTCCTTCAGACAGCCGTCGAGTGAATCGACAAACGGCCCGTGGGCGTTGCTCTCGTACGCGGTCCACCGTCCGTTCGCACGCTTCCAATAGAGTTGCATCCGCATACCGTTGGCGCGCAACTGCGCGATCGGCATCGAGACCTCGCGACCGTTCCACTCGCTGACGTAGCGGTGCACGATCGTGACCCCCCACTGGCCGGACTTCTTCACCTCGATGGTGCCGTGTCCCTGCAATCGCGGCTCGAGCGCACGACGTACGTACGCGGCGGTGAAATCGCCCATGACTGCCTGCTCCCTATCCGATCCGTCGCGCCGCACCGCGGGCGCCGGTTGAAGTTGCGATTGGGTCAAAGCGTCGCGCATCTAAACAGAATCGTTTTCGCTTGTCGAGAAAAGTTCCGACCGGTCACAGACTCAGTTTCAACAATGCCTCGTTACTGCGCGGTGAACCCGCCGTCAATGACGAAGGCGGCGCCGGTGACGAACGCCGCCTGATCGCTGGCGAGAAACACGGCGGCCGCCGCGACCTCGTCGGCGGTACCAACGCGGCCGAGCGGCTGCAATGTAGCGAACTGCTGCATCGCCAGGTCACCCGCCGCGCGCGCCATTGGCGTGTCGATCATACCGGGGCAAATGCAGTTCACACGAATACCGTGCTGCGCATATTCCACCGCGGCGGTGCGCATGAGTTGGATCACACCACCCTTTGCCGCCGAGTAGCCCGGCGTGCGCGGCAGGCCGACGAGTCCCAAGACTGAGGCGATGCTGACGATGGCGCCCTGCCCCGCTCGCTGCATCGCCGACAGCGCATATTTCATGGTGAGGAACACACCGCGCAAGTTGACGGCAATCACATGATCGAAGTCAGCCTCGCTGCAGTCGACGGTCGTCGCACTGCCACCGCCGATACCCGCTGCGGCTACCAGCACATCGAGACGGCCGTGGCGCGACTCAGTCGCCGCGATCAACGCACGCACTTGCGCGCTGTCGGTGACATCCGTGCGGAGGAAGAACGCGTTGCCATCCGCAGCGGTGATATTCTCCACCACCGCTGCTCCATCTGGCTCTCGCACATCGCCGATCACCACCGCCGCACCTTCCGCGGCAAATCGTTCCGCGATTGCACGGCCGATTCCCGACGCCGCACCGGTGATCACGGCGACCTTGTTCTGCAGCGCACGCATCGCGCTTACGCGACAGCGGCAAGTTTCTCGATGATCGACACGCACGCATCCGCGAGTTCGCGGCCCTTCGTCGCCATATGCTCGCGGAAGAAATCCTGATGCACGGCGTGCTCGTGGAAATCGTGCGGTGTGAGGACGGCCGAGAGGATGGGAACTTCCGTTTCGAGCGACGTCTGCATGATCCCTTGCAGGACCGCTTGCGCGACGAACTCGTGGCGATAAACCCCACCGTCGATCACGAAGCCGCTCGCGCACACCGCCGCGAAGCGGCCGGTCTTGGCGAGCTTCTTGGCCATGAGCGGAATCTCGAGGCTGCCGGGCGTGGAAAAGAACTCGATGCCGGTCTCGTCGTAGCCATGCGTCGCGAGTTCCGCGACGAACGCCTGCTTGCAGCGGTCGGTAATATCGGTGTGCCAGGTGGCCTGCACGTAGGCGATCTTCTTTTCTGCAGTCATGGTCTCCTCCTTTTCCGTTCCTCACGTTCACGCGCGGCCGCAAAGGTGGCGATGCCGGCGAGGTCGAAGCTCTGCTGCTGCCTCGCGTCTGTACGACCCGCGCCGCAGTGAGTCAACGTGGTGCTTTCACCGCTGCGGTTTCACGGCGGCTGCCTGGACATCCCTCGTGGGGCGCGCTCGTGCCAACTCTCGTAGAACGTCGCGCGATTCCCGTTGACAACGGCACAGCGGTCGCGTTTATCCTGGCAGCAGAATTGGTGGGAGGAGCATCGCTCGTGAAAAAGAAAGTCGCCGTAGTTGGCGCCACCGGCATCGCCGGACAACAATTCCTGGTCGCGCTCGATCGGCACCCGTGGTTCGAGGTGGCGGCGCTCGCCGCCTCATCGCGCTCGGCCGGCAAGACGTACGCGCAAGCCATCCGCGACCCCGCCACCGGCGCCCGCCGTTGGTGGTGCAACGAGGAACCGCCCGACGCGATGATGCAACTGTCGGTGCAAGACGCCGCCGAACTGAATCTGAGAGGAATCGATCTCGTCTTCAGCGCCGTCGAGTCCGACGTTGCTCGCGAACTCGAACCGAAGTATGCCGCCACCACGCCGGTGGTGAGCAACGCCTCGGCGTTCCGCTATCACGACGACGTGCCCATTCTCGTGCCCGGTGTGAACCTCGACCACATCGGGCTGCTCGACTTGCAGCGCCGCCACCATGGTTGGAAGGGGTTCATCACGCCGCTGCCGAACTGCACCACCATCGGGATGGTGATCGCGATCAAACCGCTCTACGACGCGTTCGGCATTACACGCTGCTTCATGACGTCTATGCAAGGGCTGTCGGGTGCCGGCCGTTCGCCCGGCGTGATCGGGCTCGACATCGTCGACAACATCATCCCATATGTTCACGGCGAAGAAGAAAAGGTGTCGAAGGAGACCGGCAAGATTCTCGGCCGCCTGGTCGAGGGCGGGATCGTGGCCGCGCCGTTCCCGGTCAGCGCCACCTGTACGCGCGCGGCAGTGATCGAGGGCCACACCGAATCGGTGGTGATCGCGACCGAGCGGCCGTGCAGCGTCGACGCCGCGAAGCAAGTGATGCGGGAGTTCGGTGGCGACTTCGCGAAGCTTGCTTTGCCGTCGGCGCCGCGCAATTTGATCATCGTCCACGACGATCCCTTTCGGCCGCAGCCGCGGCTGGATCGCGATGTCGATGGCGGCATGGCCACCAGCGTCGGTCGCGTGCGCGCCGACCACGCCATCGAGAACGGCCTCAAGTTCGTCCTGGTCTCGCACAACACCAAGATGGGCGCAGCCAAGGGTTCGGTGTTGGTCGCCGAGCACTTGGCTTCCGCCGGTTACGTGTGAGGCCCTGTCCGCGGAGGCTCACCTGACGCGTTCCGAAGACATTCCCGCCGTTACGCTGCTGGAAGGCGAGCGGGTGCGCTTGCGCTCGTTTAGCCTGACGGATGTCGAAGCCGTCTTCGCCTACGCCTCCGATCCGGAGATCACGCGCTACGTCGAGTGGGATCCCCATCGCAACCGGCGCGACAGCGCGCTCTACATCCGCCGCTGCATGGAAGAACGCGACGGGTTGCGCACGTTTGCTGTCGAACTGTGCGACATCGGGCGCGTCATCGGCGCCATCGACTTGCGCCTGGTCAGTCGACTGTGGCGCGTCGGCGAGATTGGCTACACGATCGCGCGCCCCTATTGGGGACAGGGCTTGAATGTCGAAGCCAGTCGCCTGGCCATCAACTATGGCTTCCTGGTGCTGGCGATGCGCCGCATTCAGGCGATCTGCGACGTAGCCAATCGACGCTCGTACCGCACGATGGAAAAGCTCGGCATGATTCGCGACATGATTCTGTATCGCGCGCGCTTCGAGCATGGGCGTCCGATCGACCGCTATCGATATTCGATCCGGCGCCGCGAATGGGAAAACCATTCCCTCTATTGCGCGACGGGCAACGGCGCAGCGGCGGAGTCGATCCCTCAGGGTTGAGTCACCCCAATCCGCTTCGCACCTTCTTTACAAATCCCTCGCACCGGACAGCGCACGCACTCGGGTTGGCGCGCGCGGCAAATCGTCGCGCCGAGGTCCATGATCGCCTGATTGAAATCCGCAGCCTTGCCGGCTGGCGTGACCGCTTCGGCCACCAGCCACAAGCGGCGCTGCTGCCGACTCTTCGAGCCGCGGCGAGCAATGCCGAACACGCGGGCAAGGACGCGGGCAGCGTTGGTGTCGAGAATCGCCGCATCTTTTCCATACGCGATACTGAGCACGGCGCCAGCCGTGTAGCGCCCGATGCCGGGGAGTTGGCGGATGGTGTCGGCATCGTCGGGCAGGCGGCCGCCGTGCTGTCGCACCACTTGCCGCGCGGTGCGGTGCAGATTGCGTGCGCGGGCGTAGTAGCCGAGGCCGTCCCAGGCTTCGCGCACTTCGCCGGCGCCGGCATCGGCGAGTTCCTCGAAGTTCGGGTAGCGGCGCAGGAAGCGATGATAGAAGTCGCGCACGCGATCCACCTGGGTCTGTTGCAACATGATCTCGGAGACCAGAATGCGATACGGATCACGCGTACGGCGCCACGGCAAATCGCGTCCGGCGCGTTGGTACCAGCGCAGCAAGCGGCGCTGAAACGCCGCCACTTGTGGGACGGGCAAGCGCACCGATCGCAGCGGCGAGCGCGACGCAGCCATGGCGTGTCCTGCTACAAGGAAGTGCGGTGACAAGAAAGACCACACGTTGCTGTGCGCGATGCGAGGGTTTTCCTCATTGCAAGCCGGTGCTAGAAGCCGCCCCACATGACGCAAGCGGGAAGGAGCTTGTGGCGCACGCTGCTAGACCGCGAAGGCGAGGAGTCGGCGGCGGCCGACGACGTCACCATCGCCGGGTATAGGTCGGCACGCATCCGCTCGATTGCCGACCGCGTACCGCTGATGTCGCTGCTGTTCGTGTTCTTCATCGGCAGTGCCAGCCTGATCGAAGCCTGGTTTTTTCGCGGGCGCCGCCACGCACTCTTGCTGGTGCTTCCTGTCGAACTCGTAGTGTGCACGCTACAGGTCGTGAGTGCACGCCACCGCGCGGGCGCGGCCTGGCCGATCACCATCGCCGCCACCGCCGCGTTGATCAGCTGCATTGGCTGGTACTTCATCCTCACCCACGGCAGCACCGAGATGCATGCGATCGGTCTGATCCTGTTTCTTGCCGGCACGGCGGTCGTCTACCCGTGGGGCGCCCTCGGACAGTCGTGCGCCAGTGTGGCGGCGGTCGTGACCTTTGTCCTTGCACTGGTGAGCAGCACCGTCCCTTCTCTTCCGGTGGTCTACGGACTCTTCTCGCTGACAACGGCGGCACTGCTCACCACGTTGGGTGCGCACTTGCTCGATCAGCATCGCTGGCTCGCGTTTCGTCACGATGCCGAGTTGCGTCACGCCAATGAGTTGCAACGGCAGGAGGCGGAGTTTTCCAACGCGCTGCTCAATCTCACGCAAGCGTTGAACGCGGCGCTGCACGACCCGCGGGCCACTGCCGAGCAGCTCACTACCCAGTTCCATCAGGCGCTCGGCGTTGATTTCGCCGGCACCTATCTGCTCGATGAGACGCGCAACGTGTTCCGCATGGCGGCCCTCAGCGGAGGTCGCCAAGGCGACGATGTGACTGACGAGATCCGCGCCGTCGAGCTCGTGCGCGGCGCATTTCCGCTGCACGCCGTATTGGAACGCGAGGGCGTGGTTGAAATCGCCGACCGCGACACCCAGGATCTCGTCCCCCGCGCCCTGTTGGAGCGCTGGCGGATTCGCTCGATCCTCTTCGCCACCATCGCCAGCGGCCGACACTTGATCGGCGCCATCATGGGGGGCTACGGCGAACAGCGCGGGCCATTCAGTGCCGCGCAACACCGCTTGTTGCGCGGCTTTGCTCAGCACGCGGCGGCGGCATTGGAGAACGCTCGCTTGATGGAAGCCGCGCGCGCGGCGAACCAGATGAAATCCGAGTTCGTCGCCACCGTGTCCCACGAGTTGCGCACGCCCCTCAACGTCATCCTCGGCTACACCGACCTGCTGATCGACCGCACGCTGGGCGACCTCAACTCCGAGCAAGACGACGCGCTGACACGGCTGCGCGCACGCTCGCTCCACCTGCTCGACCTGATTCAGGACATCCTCGACATCAATCGTCTCGAGAGTGGGCGCGTGCCGCTGACGATCGAAGATTTCACCATCGGCGAAGTGCTCCGTAGCGTGCAAAATGCCATCCCCGCCGCGTGGCGGCTCAGCGACGTCGAACTCGACTTCGACAGTACGCACGATCACATTGTCATTCGTAGCGATCGCGCCAAAGTCGAGATGATCGTGCGCAACCTGGTCCACAACGCGCTGAAATACACCGGGCGGGGCTGCGTCAGCATCGCTGTCACCTCGCGGCCGGCGACGCGCGCACTCGATCTCGTCGTGCGCGATACCGGGCCTGGCATCCCGGAAGCCGAGCTGCCACGCATCTTCGAAATGTTTCATCAGATCAACGGCCAGTCACGGCCGCTGCAGAGCGGTGGCGTCGGGCTCGGCCTCTACATCGTGCGGCGATTGATCGAAGCGCTCGGCGGCACGATCGCGGTCCACAGTGAGATCGGCCGCGGCTCGGAATTCATCGTCTCTCTGCCGCTCGAACCGACGCCGGCCGTCACTCTCCGCGAAGCGGGCGAGTAGCGGCTATGAGACTGGCCGCGCCTGCGCGGCTAGCGGTTCAACGCTGACCGGCACACCCGTCATGCGAGTCATGTTGCCCAGCGGTTCGTAACTGCCTGGTCCGCTGCGTAACAGGCGGTTCGGATTCACGCCCGGTCGTTCCTGCGCAACGCGCATACCGCTGACGCCGGCGTGCCCCCAGCCGTGCGTCACCGCCACCACGCCGGGCATGAGATCGGGATCGCTACGCACGGGCAGTTCGATCGCATCGATATCGGTCGCGACACGCACGACCTCGCCGTCGCGAAATCCCAGCCGCGTGACATCATCGGGATGCATGAACACCCAGTTTCGCGCGCGCGCGCCGTGCTTCATCTTCTCCACGTTGTGGAACCACGAGTTGTGCATGAAGCGGTCGCGCTTGGTGATCATCCGCAACTGCTCGCGCGATTCCGACGCCAACTCGGCGAACTGTTGCGCGGCGGCGCGCAACGCGTCGGCGAACAACGGTGGGCAACAATCCACCCGCTGATCGGGAGTTTGAATGATCGCGTCGAAGAAGTGCCCCGGCTCGTGCGCGGGCAACACGACGCCGCCGGGCGCGGCTTTGAGCTGTTCGAGCGTGAGGTCACGCTTCTCCAACATGCGTTCGATACGCGCAAAGACGTGCGGTTCGTCCCCTTCGTCGAGCGGACCTTTGAAGCCCATCTCGCGGCACAGGCGTGCGAAGATCCACCACTCTTCGCGCCGCTCGCCGGCCGGCGGCACGACACGGTCGGTGTACTGCACGTGCGGCCGATGTTGCAGGCCAAGACCAGCGTAGGTCACGTCGGGGCGTTCGAACTGATCGGTGGCGGGCAACACGTAGTGCGCGAGTTCAGCGGTCGCGTTGCGATAGATGTCGACGCACACGAGCAGTTCGAGCGACTCCAGCGCGGCGTGCAGACGCCGCTCGTTCGGCATCGACAGCAACGGATTGCCCGCCACCACGAACAGCGCGCGCACCTGACCCGCTCCGGGCGTGAGGATCTCTTCGGCCAACAGCGTACCCGGCAGCGAACCACGCACGTGACGGATGCGGCCGAAGCGACTGTCGAAGAACGCCCGCGCTGGATCGGCGCGGCCCGCGCGCGGAGCGCTCGGATAGTAGCCGATCGATTCGAGGTTGCCACCGCGGCGATCGAGGTTGCCGGTGACGAACGACAACATCTGCACCAGCCAATAACAGAGCGTGCCCTGGCGTCCCATGTTAAGGCCGGTCGACATCGTCACCGACGCCCCGTCGGCGGCTTTCCAGTCGCGCGCAATTTCTCGCATCGTTGCCGCCGACACGCCGGTGACCCGCGCCACCTGTTCGGGTGCATACGGCGCGATGAACGCGCGCAGCCCTTCGATGTGTTGGCCGTGCGCCGCGATCACCGCTTCGTCGAACCCGCCGATGCGGTCGAGCTCGTGGAGCAGCGCGGCCAGAAAGTACACGTCGGTGTCGGGCTTGATTTGAATCAGCTCGCCGACGCCCGACTTCACCGACTCGATGCGACGCGGATTAACGAAGCGAATCTTGCAACCGCGCGCTTGCGCCGCGCGCAGGACGTTCATCGGATCGGCGATCGCGATGAAGCTCATGTGCGACACCGCCGGATTCGAGCCTAGGATCAGCACGTAGTTGGTGTGATCGAAGTCGGGCAGCGGATGGATCGTGCTCGATCCGTAGACGAACTCGCTGCCGGCGAATTTGTTGGAGCAGTCCTGCGTGCCGGCGCTGTAGATCTGGCGCGTGCCGAGGCCGCCGAAGAACGCACCGATGCCATCGCCGGCGAGTGCGTTGAACGCGGTCGGGTTACCGATATACGCGGCGGTCGCCGACTCGCCGTGCGCCGCGCGCAGCGCACGCAGCTTGTCGGCGATCTCGCGCATCGCCTGATCCCACGAGATGCGTTCGAAGCCGCCGGCAGTGCGCTTCAACGGATACGACAACCGATCCGGATCCTGATGAATGTCGAACGTGGCGATGCCCTTGTTGCACGCCCAGCCCTGCGAAATCGGATGCTCGCGATCAGGTTTGACGGCAATCAAGCGATCGTTCTCAACCGTCGCGACCAATCCACAGGCCGGTTCACACACGCGGCAGAAGGTTCGGATGTCAGGCATTGGCAACTCTCCCAGTCCACATACTGCCATGTCAAGGCAAGGTGTACGCGATCACGAAGTCACCGAGCTGCGAGCCTAGGCCGACATGACCGCCGGGCGCGATCACCAAGTACTGCTTGCCATCCGGGCGCAGCTTGTACGTCACCGGACCGGCGTGCAAGCCGGCCGGCAAGTCGAAACGCGCCAGCACCGCACCGCTTTGCGCGTCGTGGGCGCGCAGATGCAGTTCTCGCGTCCCGGCGTGAAACACCAGGCCGCCAGCGGTGACCAATACCGGTCCGTAGCCGAACAAGCCTTGCACGCCTTTGTCCTCGCCGCTCGGCACCTTCCACTCCAGCGTGCCGCGATCGAGATCGAGCGCGGCCAGATACCCCCAGGGCGGCTTGTTGCAGGGCACGCCATCGACCGCAAATGTGCGGCGTCCGCGAATCGGATCGGTCCAGTACCGCAGCCCCGTGCCGCGCCCAGTGAATGCCCACCACAGTCCCTCTAGTGTGTGCAGCGGACGGGTCGTGTCGGGCGCGGTCACGTTCGCCGCCGGCAGTTGTTTGAGGCGGAGGACGTGGGCGAGGTTGCCGACCGGCACGTAGAGGCGATGTGATGCGGGATCGAAGCCGGCACCCGACCAGTTCACACCACCGCCAGTCATCGGATAGAGCAGCGTACCCTGCAGGCTCGGCGGCGTGAACACACCTTCGTTGCGAAAGCTGCGCAACTCCGCCCGGCAGCGTTCCAAGCGCTTTGCATCGACGTCCCAGAGATCGCGCTCGTCGAGTTTCGACGGCAGCAGCGGCGGCGGCAGGACCGGGAACGGTTGAGTCGGCCACGCCTGCTCGCCCGGCAAGTCGGATGGCGGCACCGCGCGCTCTTCGATCGGAAACAGTGGCGCGCCGGTGTCGCGATCAAGCACGAAGACAAAGCCCGTCTTGGTCGTCTGCACGACCGCGTCGACGTCGCGCCCATCGCGCGCAATTCGCACCAACACCGGCGGCGCGGCGAGATCGTAGTCCCACAGATCGTGGTGCACCGTCTGGAAGTGCCACACGCGCTCGCCGGTGGCGGCGCGCAGTGCGACGACCGAGTCCGAAAACAAATTGGCGCCCGGGCGATCGGCCCCGTCGAAGTCGGGGCTCGGCGTACTCACCGGAAGGAAGACGAGGCCGCGAGCTAGATCGGCAGTGATCGTCGACCACACATTCGCCGCGCCAGAGTTGTGTCCACTAGCGTGCTCCCAGGTATCGCTGCCGAACGCTCCCGGATGCGGGATGGTATTGAACGTCCAGACCAGGCGGCCGCTGCGCACGTCGAAGGCGCGAACGTCACCGGGCGGCGCGACGCGGCGCAGCGTGTCGGCGATCGACGAGCCGACGATCACAACGTCGCCGACGACCGTTGGCGGCGATGTGATGTTGTACTCCCAGGCGTCGACGACGGGCGTGAGACCGGCGAGTAGATCAACCGTACCGTTGGCGCCGAAGTCCGCGCACGCATGGCCGCTCGCCGCATCGAGCGCAATCAGCCGCGCGTCGAGCGTGGCGAGGAAGACGCGGCGCGCGCACGGGGTGTCGGCCGCTGCGTCGCTCCAATAGGCGGCGCCGCGATTGATCATCATGTTGGCGAAGCGCCGATCTCGGTCGATCTTCGGATCGAACGTCCACAACTCGCGCCCGCTCTCGGGGTCGAGCGCGATCACGCGGTTGTACGGCGTGGTAAAGATGAGCCGGCCGTCGACGACAAGGGGTGTCGACTCGAACGCCGTGCCCTTGTTGGGGGCGTCGGGTAGCCAGCCGCCGTCGTAGACATCACCGTGGCGGTAGGTCCAGGCGACGCGCAGCGACGCCACGTTGGTTCGATTGATGTCGGCGAGCGGCGAGTAGCGCCCGCCACCCGGTGCACCCTCCGTCCAGCGCCATTCGACCGGGGCGAAGTCCGCGGCGATCGCCGCGCGCGACGCCGCCAGCACGATCACGGTCACGATGACGACAAGTTCGCGCATGATCGCCCAGCGGCTTGCTTCTCAGATGAAGTTCGCGATGCTCGCCAGTTGCTCGATCCATTCGTCCGGCAGCACACTGACCGTGCCACCGAACTGCTTCACGTACAGCACGATCTTGGCGGTCTCTTCCAACATCATTGCGCGCGTCGAGGCGTCGCGCAGCGTCTTGCCAACCGTGATCAATCCGTGATTCTGGAGAATCGCGCCGCGGCTTTGCTTGAGCGCTTCGGCAACCGCGTCGGCCAATTCACGCGAGCCCGGCATGAACCACGGCACGGTCACCGTGTCACGCAAGAACACGGCATCGGTGTTGATTGGCGGGAACTTCTGATTGCAAATCCCGAAAGCGGTCGCGATCGGCGCATGCGTGTGGACGGCGCCGGTTGACTCCGGGCGCACGCGGTAACACTCGCCGTGCATTTGATACTCGACCGACGGCGGCCGTTCGCCTTCGAGCACGGTGCCGTCGGCTTTGACGCGCACAAGATCCGCTTCGGTCAATCCGCCCTTGTACATGCGGCTCGGCGTGATCCAGTACGACTCGTCGTCGCTCGAACGCGCGCTGATGTTGCCACCGGTCGCGGTGAGCAAGCCCATCGCGAACAGTTCGTTGGTGATCTGAATGATTTGCTCTTTGGCTTCTGCGTCGGTGAGCATACTCGATTTCCCCCCGCGCCTCGTCTTAGAGGCTACACGTGTCTAGCCGAAAGCAGCGCCCTCGCGCCAGCCGCAACCCTAGTTGAACTGGCGTCGATCAGCCCGTATGAGTGGCGACCCATGCCGGACGCAATCCAAGTCAGCAACTCGATCGCCCCCACGCGTGTGTGGGGCACGGCGGCCACCGGGCTCAACCAGGCGATCGGCCGCGCTCGCGCGGCGATCGCCCCGCACGCTGCTCGTCTGCCCGACACAACGCTCACTGATCTCGATACGCTGCTCGCCGAGTTCGCGCGCCGGCGGGTCCGCATTGCTCTCTACGGCGAAGTGAAGGCCGGCAAGTCGACGCTGCTCAACGCGATCGCGGGGGCGGTGCTGTCGCCGGTCGCCTTCGATCCGTTGACGTCGGTGCCGGTACGCGTCACCTACGGCGTCAGCACGGCTTGGCGCGTCGGCGAACAATGGATCGAGCGGGTCAGCGATCTCGAACGCATGATGCGCGACGGCGGCACCACCGTCGACGAGGTGGTGGTGGAGACACCGCTCGATCTGCTGCAGATGGGCGGACAAGTCGATCTGCTCGACACGCCAGGCGTCGGCAGCGAAGCGCAGTTCGACGTCGTCACCGCCGACGCGCTGCGCTCGCTCGACGCGGTGGTGCTGGTGGTGCGCTATCCGGCCCTCTTCACGCAGTTCACGCGGCATCTCATGGGCGACTTGCAGACCGACATCAGCAAATTGATCGTGGTGTGGAACCTCGACGCCGCGTGTGTCGAGCTCACCGCGGACGAGCGAACGCGTCACGGCGATACCTTGCGCGCCAAGGTGGCGGGCGCGCACGATCTATTTCTAGTCGACGCGCGCGCCGCCTTGCGTGCGACGCAGGCGGGCGATGCGGCGGCGCGCGAAGCCAGCGGGCTCACGGCGCTCACCGCAGCGTTGGCGCGCTTCGCAGCGTCCACCGATCGCGATCTCGCCGCCCTGCGCGAAGCCGCCAAGCGCGTCGTGCAGCAATTGACGGCCGCCGAACTGATCCTGACCGAACGGCGCGCGACACTCGATCGCGCCCTCGCCGACGCGCGCGCACAGATGGACACCGCGCGGGCCGCAACCGACCGCGAGTCCGCCGGCGAGCGCGCGCGACGGGCCGAACTCGATACGGCACTGACGCGCATTGCGCAGGATTACGGCGCGGCAGCGGCGCAGCATGCCACCGCCCTCCGCCGCGGGCTGCGAGCCGCGCGGCGGCGTTGGGCGCGCCGCGGCGACTTCGTCGACTTGCACGCCGCCGTGCAGCGCGCGCTCGACGCTTATGCGGAAGCCGTCGCGGCGAGTAGCCGCACCGCGCACCAAGCCACTCACGCGGAGATCGCGGCGTTCGGGACAAGCGCAGCGACTGCCGCGCGCCCGCGCACCGAGTTGCCGCTCGGCGAACTCGCGCCGGACGACCGCAGCCGTCGCGCTCTCGATGGCCGCGCGCAGTGGCTGCGCCGTTCGCTGTGGCATCGCTGGTACGTGCCCGGACTCGCCGCGCTGGATGCCAGCATCACGCACGATGTCGCAACTCAGATCGCGTGGTGCGAGTCGCTCGTCGCCGCCGTGAGCGCCGCCGCCACTGCCACGCTCGCCGGCCGACTGCGCGAGATCAGCGAGCGCGCCGAGCGCGAAGAGCAGCAGATCAAGGAGACCACCAATTTCGGCGCCAACGAAGCAGAGGCCGCGCGCTTGAACGAAGATCTGCCGATTCTCACCGCCCAGATCGCCGCCATTCGGCAGATTAGTGCGGAGACGCGCGCGACCTAATGAGCGACGCCGCTGAACGCTTCGTCAACCTGAACGGTCTACGCCTCCACTATCTGGAGTGGGGCGATACCGGCGCGCCGCCGCTGTTGCTACTGCACGGCGGCTCAGCGCACGCGCACTGGTGGGACTGGTTTGCACCCACGGTCGCCGATCGCTTTCGCGTCATCGCGCTCGATCTGCGCGGCCACGGCGACAGCCAATGGGCGGACCCGCCGGCGTACGAAGTCGAGGACTACGTGCGCGACGTAGTCGCCTTCGTCGAGCGCTTCGATCTGCGCGCGCTGCGCCTGATCGGCCATTCCCTCGGCGGCACCATCGCCGCGATGGCCGCAGTCGAGATCGCCGACCGCTTGGCCGCGTTGGTGATCGTCGACTCGCGCACCAAAGCCAGCCCCGACGGCTCGCGCTTCATGAAGCGCCTGGCGCAGATGCCGCAGCCGCGCTACCGCACACTCGAGCAAGGCGTTGCACAGTATCGCTTGTTGCCGGTGGACAGCTCCGCGCGGCCCGACATTCTCGTCGCCGTCGCCACGCACGCGCTCAAGCCGACCAGCGACGGCACGCACTGGACGTTCAAATTCGATCGCGCCGCGCTCGCCGCCATCCGCTCGCACGATGTCGCCCCCGCGCTGGCGCAATTGCACTGTGCCATCTTAGCGGTGCGCGGCGGAGCCAGTCCGCTGATGTCGGAGAAATCCATCGCTGCACTACGGGTTGCCGCGCCGCAACTCGAAGTGGTCACGGTCGAGGGTGCGAATCACCATATCATGCTCGACCGTCCGGAGGAGTTTGCCGAAGTGGTGGCGAGTTTTCTCGATCGAGCGACGTAGGGGCGACGCATGCGTCGCCTCCTACTGCTTGCACAATATGATTGCACGCTGGCGGCGGGGAATCGAATTTCCCGGCTGAGTTTCCCCAAGTCGGCTCGGAGCCGACCTGCCCTGAGAAGTCCACTTCAGTGGACTTGATCTCGATTCAGCCAGGGAATTTATTCCCTGGCGCTACTGAGTGTCGCTTCGTGCACGCTCCCTTGCCGCCTGCAATCCTCGGGTGTAATCAGCAGCGCGATGGCGCATCGGTCGGAGTTCGTCTCGGTTCGCGGCGTGCGCACGCACTTGCTGCACGGCGGGCGCGGTGAGCCACTGCTGGTGCTGCACCCGGAATATGCCGCCAACTTGTGGCCACCCTATCTCGACCGCTTGGCCATGCACTTCCGCGTGCTCGCGCCCGACCATCTTGGCTTCGGAGACAGCGAGCGTCCCGACTGGCTCGACGGCATCGATGATCTCGTCCTCCACTACGCCGACCTCCTCGATGCGATGGAGATCCCACGTTGCGCCGTGCTCGGCAGCTCACTTGGCGGATGGATTGCGGCGGCGTTGGCGATGACGTATCCCGCCCGCGTCACGCGCTTGGTGTTGGTCGGCGCGGCGGGACTCAAAGTCGACGGCGTGCCCCGCTACGATGTCTTTCTCAACCAAGTGGAGGATACTCTGCGCCATCTCTTTCACGACGAGTCGCGCGCGGCGCAGTTGCTGCCGACCGAGTACGGCCCGGAGGTTTTGGTGCGCGGATATCGTGAAGCGACCACGCTCGCGCGCCTCGCGTGGAATCCATATCTCTACGATCCGAAGTTGGAGCGCCGGCTCGCGCGCATTACCGCGCCGACGCTGGTCGTCTGGGGCGAGCAGGACACCTTTCTCCCGCCCGCGTATGGCGAGGCGTATGCGCGCGCGATCCCGGGCGCAACGCTGCGCACGGTAGCCGAGTGCGGCCATCTCGTCGCATTCGAACAGACTGCGGCCTTCATCGAACTGACAACCGAGTTCCTGCTCCGGCCATAAGCCATCAGCCACAAGCCATTAGCCAACCGCGCCCATGCAATTCTTCTACTTCCATCTCATGCCGTGGCCGGATTTGCCGGCGGACTTCGATCGCCGTCACAAGTCGGCGTGGGTGACGCTGCCGAATCGCATCTACGATCCCAAGCGCGGCCAGCATCTCTACAATGAGTATCTCGACGAACTGGAGCGCGCCGAAGCGCTCGGGTTCGACGGCATCGGCGTCAACGAGCATCATCAGAACGCCTACGGTACGATGCCATCGCCGAACCTGATGGCGGCGGCGTTGGTGCGGCGCACAACCACGGTGAAGATCGCCATCCTCGGCAACGGCATAGCGCTGCACGACCATCCGCTGCGCGTCGCCGAAGAGATCGCGATGCTCGACGTGATGTCGGGCGGTCGCATCATTTCGGGTTTCGTCCGCGGCATCGGTTGCGAATATCTCTCCCTCGGCGTGAATCCGACCTACTCGCGCGAGCGCTTCTACGAAGCCCACGACCTGATCGTGCGCGCGTGGACCGAGGAAGGGCCGTTCGCGTTCGAGGGCAAACACTTCCGTGTGCGCTACGCCAACATTTGGCCACGGCCGCTGCAGCAGCCGCACCCGCCGATTTGGCTACCGTCGCAAGGCAGCACGGAGACGATTCGTTTCGGCGTGCAGCATCGCTACCCATTCGTGACGGTGTTCACCTCGTACAAACAAACGAAGCGGCTGCTTGAAGAGTACAAGGCTGAGGCCGAGCGCGTCGGCTACGCGGCGCCACCCGAACAGATTGGCTTCGCCCTGCCCGTCTATGTTGCCGAGACCGACGCCCGTGCACGCGAAGAGGCCAAGGCGCACGTGATGTGGCTGTTCCGCCGCGGCCTCAAGATGCCGCCACACTTTCTGCTCCCGCCGGGGTACGTGACGGAAGAGTCGCTGCGGAAGTTCATCGCGGTCGGACTGCGGCCGGTGTCGGACCTCAGCTTCGAAGAGTTGGAACGCGAAGGGTACGTACTGCTCGGCAGCGCCCGCACGGTGTTGGATCGCTTGAAGGAATGCCGCCGTGATCTCGGCTTCGGTCTATTCATCGGCGGCGGCCGCATCGGCGACATGCCGCACGACAAGGCAAGCAAGAGTCAAGAACTGTTCGCGCGCGAGGTCATCCCCGCGTTGCGATCGGAGGCGAGTCAATGACCCTTCGTTCGGTTGCCGTCACTGTCGTCGTCGCACTGTTCGCCGGCTTCGTCGCGCACGCCGCGTACCGTGAAAGTACGACCTGTCCGATCGTCGGGCCGTGTGCGTCGATTCACTTGAAGCTGATGCAGACGGTCGATTGGGCGCGTACGCAGCGCGGCGCGGCGCCAGAATTGATGCGGCTGGCGAGTCACTAGTGTTAATCTGAAGGGAAACGAAACCGCCGATGCACGCCGATGCACGCAGATCCGGAATTGGACACAATCCAGGCTGGATCACCACGCGTCTTTCGCCGAGGTGTGCCGATAGCCGCTGTCCTTGCAGAACTCTCTCATCGGCGTGGATCGGCGTCCATCGGCGGTTCCAATCAAGGGACCGAGAATCGTGATCGACTTCATCGACGAACCCGCGCGCCGCACGCCGGTGCTGGCCGAAACGCAGGTGTTGGTGGTCGGCGGCGGATCGGCGGGCGCGGCGGCCGCCATTGCGGCGGCGCGCACCGGCGCCGACGTGATGCTGGTCGAACGTAGCGGCTCACTCGGCGGACTCGCCACCAGCGGCCTCATCATCCTATTGCTCACGCTCGACGACGGCGACGGCCATCAGGTCATCGGCGGACTGTGCCAAGAAGTGGTGGACCGACTCGCCGCGCGCAACGCCGCATTCTTTCCATCACGCGACACCTGGGGTTCGAGCGACGAATCGCTTGTCGAACAGAACCGACGTTGGGGCTTGGTGTGGGGCGCCGGCCCGCATCGCGTGCGTTACTCGGTCGCGTACGACCCCGAAGAGTTTCGCTTCGCGCTCAACCGATTGTGCGAGGCGAGCAAGGTCCGGCTGCTGTTTCATTCCTGGGCATGCGAGGCGATACGCGACGGCGAGCGCGTGCGTGGTGTCACCTTCCAGAGTAAGTCGGGCCGCTTTGCCGTTTTGGCCGACGTCGTGATCGACACCACCGGTGACGGCGACATATTCGCTTCGGCGGGCGTGCCGTTCGAGTTGGAAAAGGTCTTGCCGTGGCTGTGGTTCCGCATGGGCGGTGTCAAGAACATCGACGCGGCGATCGCCGACGGCGGTTGGTTCTTCAAGACCATCGGTGTCGATCAAGTCTTGTTGCCCTGGGGCGCAACCGATCGCGTGATCCGCAAGATCGACGCCACCGATCCGCGCGATCTCACGCTCGCCGAGATCGAGTGCCGCAAGAAGGTGATGGACGCGGTCGATCAATTGCGGCGCGACGTGCCGGAGTTCAAGGACGCACACCTGTGCGACATCGCCACGCAGCTCGGCATCACTGAAAGCCGCCGCATGATCGGCGAATACGTCCTGACGCGTGAGGACATGGACAAACCCCTGCCCGAAGCGATTGCGCTCACGGGGCATTGGACCAAGTACGGCGCGCTGTACTGGATTCCGTATCGCTCGTTGTTGGCGAAGGAATACACGAACCTGATGGCGGCGGGTCGTTGCATCTCAGTGGATCACCGCACCCATCACGCCACCAAAGAGATCCCGTCGTGCATGGCCACCGGCGAAGCCGCCGGCACCGCCGCCGCATTGGCGTTGTCGGCGGGGGTGCCCTTGAAGCAGCTCGACGTGTCGACGTTGCAGCAGCGATTGCGAGATCAGGGCGCGATTTTGGAACGCAGATAGAAATGCGGGTGCGGCCGGCTTTGCCCAAGGTGTGCCCCTCGATACGCAACCCTTCGATACGAAGCCTTCGGCTTCTACTCAGTGCCGCTACTCGGGGAGGCGGATGTCTTCAGGTCATGCGAAATCCGTTTGCCCGAGGTCTCACCCCCTTGCTGTTCGAGGCGCGCTCGATTAACAAATGTTCACGCAGCCAATGCGTGAAAGGGATCGCACGCGAAAGGGATCGCACCGATGGATCTGAGCTACAGCGCTGAGTACGAACAGTTCCGCAACCAAGTCCGCCAATTTCTGAAAGAGAATTGGCGTCCGGAAGACGCCGATGGCGGCCCGCCACCGGAGAGTCAGGCCGCGATGATGGGCGCGGTGATCCGCACCGACGAGCGCGCCACGCAGTTCCGCTTGAAGGCGATCGAGCGCGGTTACCTCTACCGCCACGTTCCCAAACAGTACGGCGGCGGCGAGCAGCCGGCCAACGCGCTCCAGGCGCAGATCATCGCCGACGAATTCCGCAAGGTGAAGGCGCCACACGAAGTGATGGGCCAAGGTCCCAGCATGCTGGTGCCGACGCTGGTCGAACACGGCACCGAAGAGCAGAAACAGTTCTTCGTCCGCGACACGTTGCTCGGCAAGATCCTGTGGTGCCAGGGCTACAGCGAGCCGGGATCGGGCAGCGACCTCGCGTCACTGCGCACCCGCGGCGTGCTCGACGGCGATCACTGGGTCATCAACGGGCAGAAAATTTGGACGTCGAACGCCGACACCGCGCATTGGATGTTCTGTCTCGTGCGCACCGAACCCGACGCGCCGAAGCACGAGGGCATCAGTTACATCCTCGTCGACATGAAGACCCCTGGGCTCGATGTCCGTCCGTTGCGCCAGATGACCGGCGAAGCCGACTTCAACGAAGTCTTCTTCGACAACGTGCGCGTGCCGGCGAGCAACCTCGTCGGCAAACGCGGCCTGGGCTGGATCGTCAGCCGTTCGACACTCAAGCACGAGCGCGCGTTGATCGGCGGCTCGATGATCCACCGCCGTACCTTCGATGGCTTGATGATGCTGGCGCAGGCGGTCAATTTGCGCGGCGAGCCGGCGAGCAAGAACAAAGTGATCCGCAACCGGATGGTCGAGATCGAGTCGAAACTGCTCGCGCTCGAGTACAACCAATATCGCTTGCTCACTACCGGCGCGCGCGGCGAGGATCCGGGCCTTGCCGGCATGGTGACCAAGCTCTACGGCACGCAGCTCAACTACGACATCGGCCGGCTGGCGATGGACATCCTCGCCGATCGCGGCCTGATGGCGCCCGGCGAAGGCAGCGCCCCGGCGATGGGCATGTTCGTCACCGCGTACATGTGGTCGCTCGGCGTCCTGATCGCCGGCGGCACCGCGAACATTCAACGCAACGTCATCGGTGAACGCGGCCTGGGCTTGCCGCGCGACGCGGCAACGAAACGGTAGCAAGAATCGGAAACTTACCGCCGAGACGCGGAGACGGAAGCGAATCTCCGAGTCTCCAAATCCGCGCAATCCGCGTAATCCGCGGTAAAGGATCATCTTCATGGACTTTGGATTGTCAGCCGATCAATTGATGTTGAAGGACACCATCAAGCGCTTCCTCGACAAGCAGTGCCCAACCACTCGCGTGCGTGCGGTGATGGAGAGCGACACCGGTCACGACCCGAAACTGTGGCAGGAACTCGTCGACCTCGGCGTTGCGGGCCTGATCGTTCCTGCGGCGCAGGGCGGAGCGGGACTGGAACTGCTGGACTTGGCGCTGGCGGCCGAAGAGTTGGGTCACGCCTGCTGCCCCGGACCTTTCCTCGGCTCGGCTTTGGCAACCATCGCACTCGTGGAAGGCGCCGACGCGGCGCAGCGCGAGCGCTGGCTGCCGAAGATTGCCGGCGGTGAGATTCTCGCGACCATCGCCATCGGCGAGGACGACAGCCGCTGGGACCCCGCGACATTCACCACGCAGGTGCGCGGCGGCAAGCTCTCCGGGAGTAAGCCGCTGGTGCCGTACGCGTCGAGCGCGGATGTCATGATTGTCGCCGCGCACGACGAGCACGGCCCCGGCTTCTGGCTGGTCGAACGCGGCGCGCCTGGCATCGAGGTCAACCCGCTTAAACTGGTCGACATGACTCGGCGTGTCGAGTCGATGAGCTTCCGCGATACGCCCGCGACCGCACTGGGAGGATCGCGCACCGCCTTGCAGCGCACGATCGACGCGGGCTGCATCCTGGTCGCCGCCGACGCGCACGGCGGTTCGCGCCGCTGTCTCAACATGGCGGTCGAGTACGCCATGCAGCGCGAGCAGTTCGGCCAAAAGATCGGCGCGTTTCAGGCGGTGAAGCATCAACTCGCCAATCTCGCCTCCGAGATCGAGCCGGCGCTGTCGCTGTACTGGTACGCCGCGCACGCCTTCGATCACATCAAAGATCAATCCGAACGCCATGCCGCGATCGTGAAGGCGCACATGACCGACCTCTTCGATCGCGTGACGCGCGACACTACCGAATTGCACGGCGGCATCGGCTTCACGTGGGAGTTCGATTTGCATCTGTGGTTCCGCCGCGCGGTATTCGACCGCGGTTTTCTCGGCGAAGCGAACTACCATCGCGAGCGCGCGGCGACGTTGGCGGGATGGTGAGAAGAAGACAGTAGGCGGTAGGCAGAGGGCAGTAGGCAGCTTTGGACTTTGGACCTTAGACTTTGGACCAATCATTCAAGGCCATCGACTGTTGGGTCAATCCGCTAACCCCTGAAGCGGCCGTCGCGCCGCCGGAGTTTCTCAAGACGGTCGCGCGCGACTACTTCCATCGCGAAGAGGTTCTGAAAGGCACGCCGCTCGACGAAATGGTAGCGATGATGGAGGCGGCGGGCATCGAAGCCGGCTTGCTCACCATCAATGCCGCCGATCCCAAACCGTGCGCCGACATGGCGGCGCAGTATCCCGGCCGCTTTCTGTTGTCGGCGATGATCGATCCGATGCAGGGCATAGATGCCGTGCGCCAGATCGATCGTCTCGTCAAAGACTACGACGTGCGGCTGATCCGCATGGTGCCGTTTCTGTTCAACCGGCCGCCCAATGACAAGGTCTGCTACCCGATCTACGCGAAGTGCATCGAACTCGGCGTCGCCGTGTCGGTGAACACCGGCATTCCCGGTCCGCCGATGCCGGCCGAGCCGCAGCGGCCGATCTATCTCGACGAGGTGTGTCTGTTCTTCCCTGAACTCGTACTGATCATGGCGCACGGCGCCGATCCGTGGTGGGGCGAAGCAATCCGCTTCATGCTGAAGTATCCCAACCTATACATGATGACCTCGGCGTACCTGCCGAAGTACCTGCCCGCGGAGCTGATCCAATTCATGAACACCCGCGGGCAAGACAAGGTGATGTTCGCCACCGACTTTCCGTTCCTGCCGTTCGACCGCGCGATTGAGACCGCGAAGGCCCTGCCGTTTCGCGAAGGCGTGCTGCGGAAATATCTGCGAGACAACGCGCACCGCGTCTTCCGCTGGGAATGAGCGGCGACGGACCTTCCTTACAACAGATTGAACGGATTCAACGGATGCGGAGACTGAGCCAGAAGGCGGTCTCGGTTATGGCCCGGCGGGTATAGCGCATCAATTGGCGCCGGCCAATCGCGGCGTGCACTTGGCCGTTGTCATCCGCTATAGTGCGCCCGCCCATGGCGACGACACGGTCAGCGCAGACCATCGAGTCGATGGAGAGCCGGCTGCTCTTCGTCATCGGTCCACCACGTTCCGGCTCGACGTTGCTGATGCGCATGCTCAGCTCACACTCCGCCATCTACAGCCGACCCGAGCCGCATCTGCTGACGCCGCTGGCGCATCTCGGCTACTACGAGACCGTCGATGCCGCGCCCTTCGATCACCTGCAAGCGGCGCAGGCCGCGCGTGAGTTCGTCGCCGATCTCCCGCGCGGCGAACAAGACTATCTCGACGCCTGCCGCGCCTACACCGACGTGCTCTACGGCCGCATGCTGGCGGCGCGTGGCAAAGGCAAGCCGCTGTTCCTAGACAAGACGCCGGCCAACGGGTTGATCCTCCCGTTCATCGCCAAGCTCTACCCCAACGCGCGCTACGTCGTACTGACGCGGCACCCTGCCGCGGTCTTCAGCTCATTTGCGAATTCGTTTTTCGACAGCGACTACGAGGCGGCGCGCAAATTCAATCCGATCTTGAACCGCTACGTCCCGGCGATGGCGCGCTTCCTCCGCAAGCGGTCGGTACCGCTCGTCCAAGTCGGCTACGAACAGCTCGTGCAGCAACCTGAAATAGAAATGCGGCGGGTGTGCGAGTTCCTCGATATCGCCTTCGAGCCGAGGATGATCGAGTACGGCGAGCAGCAACCCGAATCGAAGGGGTTGGGCGATCCGGTCAATGTAGATCGGCACACTCGACCCGTAACCGAATCGGTCGAGAAGTGGGCATCCGAACTCGCGCTCGATTCGCGCAAGCTACAGATCGTGCGTGAAATGATCGAGACAATCGACGACGGCGATTTGTCGACGTGGGGTTTTCCGCGGGCGACCATCTTCGCTCCGGTCGAAGCCGCGGCGCAACGCGGTGGACTGCAGCCGCCGCACCCGCCGGCGCTCGATCGCTTTCAGATCCAACGCAAACTGCTCGTGCTGCTGCGCCGCAACATTCAGCAGAACGCCTTCGGCCGACTGGTTCGCCGTGTGCGCCTCTTCTGCGACGTGCTGCTGCGGGGTTAAGCTTTCGCGCTTTGCTTGCACGCCTACGGAACCAGGATCACCTTCCCCACCGTCTGCTGCGATTCGATCTTGGCGTGCGCGGCCGCGGCTTCGCTGAGCGGCATGGTCTCGATCGGCAGCGTGATCGCGCCGGACATCAGGCCCTCGAAGAGCGCGTTGTACGCGGACGGAATCTGATCCATGTGATTCTGGATCGTGGCGCCGAGGAAGTACGTGCGCAGACCGAGATTGCGACTCGATCGCATCAGATACGTGATCGCTTCCATCGGCGGATCGCCAGCGGCATGTCCGAACAGGACGATCGTTCCATCGGCGGCCGCCATGTCGACCGAACGCTGGAAGTACGGACCGGCCACCGAGTCGTAGACGACATTGGCGCCGTTCCCACCGGTCAACTCACGCACGCGCCCGACCGGGTCTTCGCTGCGATAATTGATCGCGTGCGTGTGTCCAGCTTGTTTCGCGATCGCCGCTTTTTCCGCGCTGCTCACCAAGCCGATGCTGGTGGCACCGATCTGTCGGCACAGTCCGCCGAGAAAGCAGCCGACGCTGCCAGCCGCCGCGTGCGTGACCACCGTCGTTTCTGGCGTGAGCGGACAGACTTGCCGCGCCAGAAAGTACGCCGTCAGCCCGGCGACCGGACAGCTCGCGGCTCTTTCGAACGACAGCCCTGACGGAATCGGCACCGCGATGGCGCTGAACGCCAGCGAATACTCGGCGTACGCGCCGCTGGTGTTGATGCACAGCACGCGGTCGCCGAGCTTGAGATGGTCGACGCCCTCGCCGACGGCATCGACCACGCCGGCGAAGTCGCTGCCGGGAATCAACGGCAACGCGATGTCGGGTTCATCGCCGCGGCGCGTGTTGATGTCGTGGAAGTTGATCGCGATGGCGTGATTACGAACGCGAATGAACCCCGGCGGTGGCTCGGGCACAGGAACCGTTACCACCTTGAGGACCTCGGGACCGCCGAGCCGGTCGTATTGGATCGCGTGCATCGTCTTGGGTGTCATGAAGCGAACATAGCGAACAAACGCCCCGAAAGCAGCGCCCCTCGATACGCCGCCCTTCGATACGAAGCCTTCGGCTTCTACTCAGTGCGGCTACTCGGGGAAGCGGTGCAGCTCGGCTGATGAAAGACGGGAGGGCGAGGCTCCCGCCGAGCCGCACGGCGCAAACCGAACGGCTCGCCGGAAGGCTCGCCCTCCCTCTTTTTCGCATGCTTCCTTCTGATGCCCTGCGCCAGCCCGGTTTCCAATCGCGCGAATCTTTGCCACACTCACGGCCCTCACTCCGATTTTGAGGATCAAGGAGCACAGCAGCATGACCCAACTCGAAGCGATCACCAAACTCTACGCCCGCCTTGCGGAGACCACCGCATTGATGCGCCGCCGCTTGAGCCGCGATCTGACGTTGGCGGAGAAGATTCTCTTCGCTCATCTCGACAAACTCGAGACCGCGGAGACCGTGCGCGGCAAAAGCTGGATTGATCTGTGGCCCGATTGCGTCGCGATGCAGGACGCTACCGCGCAGATGGCGCTGCTGCAGTTCATGCAAGCTGGCCGCAAGCACGTCGCGGTGCCAACCACCGTTCACTGCGATCATCTCATCCGGGCCCGCATCGGCGCCGATGCGGACATGCAAGTCGCGCTCAACGAGAACAACGAGGTCTATCAATTTCTGCGCACGGCTTCGCAGAAGTACGGCATCGGCTTCTGGAACCCCGGCGCGGGCATCATTCATCAGGTCGTGCTGGAGAACTACGCCTTCCCCGGCGGCCTGACCATCGGCACCGACTCGCACACGCCCAACGGCGGCGGACTCGGCATGCTCGCGATCGGTGTCGGCGGCGCCGACGCGGCCGACGTGATGGCCGGCCTGCCGTGGAACGTGCTGATGCCCAAGTTGGTCGGCGTCCGACTCACCGGCTCGCTCAACGGCTGGACATCGCCGAAAGACGTCATCCTCAAGCTCGCCGGAATTCTGACGGTGAAGGGCGGCACCGGTCGGATCATCGAGTACTTCGGCGCGGGCACACGCTCGATCAGCTGTACCGGCAAGGCCACGATCACCAACATGGGCGCGGAACTCGGGGCGACCACGTCGGTGTTCCCATTCGACGAACGCATGGCCACGTATCTGCGCGCCACCAATCGCAGCGACCTCGCGTCGCTCGCGCAACAACACGCGGCCAATCTGGTCGCCGACCCTGGCGTCGAAAACGATCCGAGCAAGTTCTACGACGAGATCGTCGACATCGATCTCTCCACGTTGGAGCCGCATGTCGTCGGCCCGCACACGCCTGATCTAGCGCGGCCGATCTCGCAACTCGCGGCCGACGCGAAGAAGGGCAACTACCCGATCGGCATCAAGGTGTCGCTGATCGGCAGTTGCACTAACTCGTCGTACGAAGACATCGGCCGTTCGGCGAACGTGGCGGCGCAAGCGCTCACGCACGGGCTCAAAGCGCGCACGCCGTTTCTCATCACCCCGGGCTCAGACCAGATCCACAACACAATCGAGCGCGACGGCCAACTAGAGACATTGGAGAAGATCGGCGGCACCGTGCTCGCCAACGCTTGCGGCCCGTGCATCGGCCAGTGGCAGCGCGACGACATCAAGAAGGGCGAGCGCAATACCATCGTCACATCGTTCAACCGCAACTTCCCCGCCCGCAACGACGAGAATCCGGAGACGCTCGCGTTCATCGCCAGTCCCGAGATCGTCACCGCGCTCGCGCTCGCCGGGCGGCTCGACTTCAATCCCCTCACCGACACGCTCGCAGTGAACGGCAAACAAGTGAAGCTCGAACCACCCACGGCACCCGAGCTGCCGGCACGCGGCTTTGCGCCCGGCGAGAGCGGCTTCGTCGCGCCGCCGGCGGACGGCAGTGCGGTCACCATCGTCGTAAAGCCCGACAGCGAGCGGCTGCAACTGCTCGCGCCATTCGCGGCATGGGACGGCAAGGACTACGAACGCCTCGCGGTCTTGGTGAAAGCAAAAGGCAAGTGCACGACCGATCACATTTCGCCCGCCGGGCCGTGGCTGAAGTACCGCGGCCATCTCGACAAGATCAGCGACAACATGTTCCTCGGCGCCAACAGCGCGTTCGGCGGCGATGCAGGTAAAGGCCTCAATGTGCTCTCCAACGAACGCGGCGTCGCGTTCGCCAAGATCGCGCGTCACTACAAAGCCGAAGGGCTCGCGTGGATCGCCATCGGCGACGAGAACTACGGCGAAGGCTCCAGCCGCGAGCACGCCGCCATGGAACCGCGCTTCCTCGGCGGCAAGGCGGTGATCGCGCGCAGCTTCGCGCGCATTCACGAGACAAATCTCAAGAAGCAAGGGATGCTGCCGCTGACGTTTGGCGATGCGAAGGACTACGACAAGATTCAGGAGACCGATCGCATCAGCATCGTCGGGCTGCGCGATCTCGCTCCCGGCAAGCCGGTGAAAGTCGTCATCCATCACAGCGGCGGCAAAGACGACACGATCGAGTGCCGTCACAGCTTCAGCGCCGACCAGCTCGCGTGGTTCAAAGCCGGCGGCGCGATGAACCTGCAACGCGGCGCGTGAGCAAGGCAGGTTGTTAGGGTGTTAGGTTGTTGGCTGTTAGGTCAGACGCCTAACGGCGAACAGCCTTCTCCAACCAATCCAAGTACGGCTGCGACCCGGCGCTGATCGACAACGCGATCACCTCCGGCGTTTCGTACGAATGCAGTGCGCACACGCGCGCCTCGAGTTCGTCGAACAACGCGGCGCGCGTCTTGATGATGAGCAGTCGCTCTTCATCGCGCTGCACGGCGCCCTCCCACATGTAGATCGAACGGATTGGCCCAACGACGTTCACGCACGCCGCAAGCTGCTCATCGACCAGTGCTTCGGCGATCCGCTCGCCTTCCTCGGCGGAGGCGACAGTGACGAGCACAACGATGAAGTCAGTCATCCGAAATCCTCACAGTGCTGCGTGAGCCCCAGCCCGCGCGCTTTCGCAGCGTAGCAGATAGAGAAGGGAAATGAGCAGCACCGCATTCGGCTTTGACTTCGAGACAGGTTGTGACCTACGGAAGTCGCAATCAAGGGCGTACAGACTCGCCGAACTCGGCGGCGGCTGTGAATTTCATTCGGGAGTAGAATTGCAGTTGGGCAGACAAGGGATGAGCGCCTTGCCGATCGTAGCCGGAGCGTCCGTGGTGGTTCTCGATCAGCGCGACCAATCCCGTCTCTCAGAGTTGTGCCGCCACTGCACAGACTTCTTCCAACTCGTACAGGGTCAGTCCGGTGGCTCAGAGACCGCCGCCGAGATTCTCGGTCCCTTTTCGGCAGAGGAGTCATCGGGCACAAAGCGGGTCTTCGGGATCGAGCGACGTGGCGCTCTCGTCGGGGTTGCTGAACTCCTCGACGGCTTTCCAGCCCCCAATGACTGGTATGTCGGACTATTGCTGGTATTGCCTGCTGCCCGGGGTAAAGGGCTGGGGGACAGACGTCTGGCTGGGCCTGCGCGACTGGATGCAAGGGCAACGGGCTGCGGTTGTTCGCCTGGTCGTGCAGAAGCAGAACGTCTTGGCGCGCACCTTCTGGATGAAGAAGGGCTTCACCATTGAGAAGGAGATCGTCGGAAGGGCGGGCAGGCTGGAAAGCCCCGCATGGAGGATGTTCCTTCACATCGCGACAGCCGTCCAACCGGGTGTTGCAGCAGACGTCGCGCCTCTCCGAACACGGTAACGAACACCTTGGCACTCAGTCGATTGTTGGGAAGAGAGATCCTTCGCCTGCGGATCAAGATGACACTTCAGGTCACTTCGCCCCGCGCAACTCGCTCGCGAGCTGCCGGTAGTCGAGTTGCGGTGGTGGTGTCACGTTCGGTTTGCCGTTCGGGCTGCGCATCCATTCGGCGACCGCCGCCGTGAGCGTCTTCCACCACGGCCGGCGGCGACGGCGCTGCGCTCGCGCAGGCGGCAAGAGACGCTGCGCCGCGAGATATTGCCACAATGCCGCCGTGGTTGCTGCCGTGATGTGTCCGCGACGGCTGACATCGGCGAGCGAATTCGCCAGCCGCTCCGGCGTGTAGCCGGACCCTTCGATGAGCGACTCGGCGACCTTGGCGACTGTCGCCACCGTGAGCTCGCCGTCTTCGAAGAGGCACACGGCGGTTTGGAAGTAGTTGAACGTCGGCACCAGGCGCGGGCCGTAGGCGCGGAAGTTCGCCGGCGGCGTGCGCCGTTCGAGGTTGATGTAGATGCGGACGACCGCATCGACGCGCACGATGTCGCGCTGGATCGCGATCACGTCTTCGATCTGCTGCGGATCGACGGGAATCTGCGCCAGCACCGCGCGCAAGTCGTCTTCGCTCACGCGGCCGGCAACCACATCGGCGTAGAGCGAGTAAATCAGCGGGTCCGACTCCCAGTCGTCGCCGAATAGAAACTCGCGCGCATGCGCCGACTGCTCGCGCCGGCCCTTGAGCAGCTCCGCCAGCTTGAAGCCGATATGCTCGCGGAGATTGCGGAACTTGCCGCGCACCAGGTGATGGAGCTGATCCTTGAACACGATCCCATCGTAGACGATGCCGTCGAGCGCCAGCTTGTCTTTGATCGCCTTGCCGATCTGCGGCGGACTGGCGGAGAGGAAATACACGCGCACGTCGAGCCCCGCTGCCGTGCCGACCGCGCGCAACGAGCGAATCAGCGCCACCACGCCGGGCGCCGCGACTTTGTCCTCCGGCTTCTCGAACGGAATCCTGACGAGCTGCCGCACCGAATCGAACTCGCTCTTGAGATAGGTCTTGTCGAGATCCCAGCGATAGATGCTGCAGCGCGGCGTGCTCGCCGCCGGCGCGCGTTTGCGCGATGCGCGAGCCACGTCACGACCTCGCGCGCGGGGGTTCGCTCTCATTGTTAGAGCATTGCACAAGAAATCCCGGCAAGGTGTCCGTCATACCGGCGAAAGCCGGTATCCAGGCGGGGGTGTGGGGATCGAGCCTGGATTCCGGCTTTCGCCGGAATGACGAGCGGAGAGATCGCTCCATTCTTGCGAGAAGCGCCCCAGGGGCGAGGGAGATGAAGTCGCCGTCGCCCACGTTCTTCACCGCCCCCCCGCGAGGCCGGTGGCGATTTCCTCCGCCACGCCGTCGCGGACGGCTTTCGCCGCAACCTTGACGGCGTTGGCGATCGCGCGTGCCGGCGAGCGGCCGTGCGCCTTGATGAAGATGTTCTCGAAGCCGAGGATCGGCGCGCCGCCGTAGGTGGTGTAGTCCGCCAGTTCGCGCAAGCGCTCGACGCCGCCAGCGAGCATGCGCATGCCGAGCCGCCAGCGCCAGCTCTCTTCCACCGCCGCACCAGCCATGTCGACCATCACTTCGGCCAAGCCCTCCAACAACTTCAACGCGACGTTGCCGACCAGACCTTCGCACACGATCACGTCCGCCTTGCCGCGCACGAGGTCGTTGCCTTCGATGTTGCCGATGAAATTCAATCCAGGCATCGCGGCCAACGTCCGGTGCGCCTCGATCAATTCTGGGCTGCCTTTGCTCGGCTCGGTCCCCATGTTCAACAACGCGACGCGCGGGCTGGCGACCTTTGACACCCGCTTGGCATAGGCGCTGCCCATCACGGCGAACTGCACCAACTCCAACGCGTCGCAGCGAATCGTCGCGCCGACATCCAGCAGCAGCGCCAGGTGATCCTGCCCCGGATACTCGGTCTGGCGCGGATAGACGCTCGCCAGCGCGGTTTTGCGAATGCCCGGGATGACCTTGAAGTGACGCGCGCACGCCAACACCGCGGCGCCGGTGTTGCCGGCGCTCACCAACGCGTCGGCGCGGCCGTCAGCAACCAACTGCGCGGCAACCAGAATCGAGGCATCGCGCTTGTGGCGCACGGCCTCCTTGGGCTCCTCGGCCATGCCGATGACTTCGCCCGCGGCAAGGATGTCGATGTTCTCGGGGTTGTACTCGGTGCGTTCGAGGGCTTCTTGAATGCGGCGTTCATCGCCGACCAGCACGCACTGGATGTTGGTTTGCAGCGAGGCCGCGGCGACTCCCTTGACCACCTCGTCAGGTGCCAAGTCACCCCCCATCGCATCAACGGCAATCGCCCGCATAGCGCACGACGCTACCGGCGGAAGTTCCATGTGTCAACGAAGCTTCCCGACCGTCGACCGCACGGCGCCCATTGCCAGCCTCCCCGATCGGCGTCATCATACGCGGCGGAGGGATTCAATCGATGCAGGATGAGGTCGAGGCTTATCTGGGCCTACATCGCTCGATGGTGCTGTCGTATGAGTTCGAGGGCGAAGTGCGCGCGGCAACCACGTGCTACGCCCTCGCCGATCGTCTGACGGTGTACTTCTTCGTCTTCCGCGACAGCGAGAAGCACCGCGCCATCGTCGCTCGCGCGCAGATATCGGTCGTGGTCGACGACGGCTTTCAGATTCCCATGCACGGCGTCGAGCTGCTCGGCAACGCCTCGATTGTCGCGGGTGAGGAAGCGCAGGTCGGACAACACCTGCTGACCCAGCGCTTTCCGCAATTGGCCGACGTGTGGAACGACAACCGCCTGCTGATCGCCAAGGTCGCGCCCGAGCGCATTCGCGTGATCGACTGGACGCAAGGGTTCGGACACAGCCGCCACGCCGCCGTGACCAAGCCGATCTGAACGGCCAAGTTTGGCCGCCGCTCCCGCCTCTAGCCTTCAAACTCATCCGTTTCCGTCAGCACCAAATCGTTGCGGTGAATGACTTCATCGGTGGTCTTGTAGCCGAGCGCGCCCTCGATGCGTGTCGAGTGCAGGCCCTTGATCTTCTCCAACTCGGCGGCGCTGTAGTTCACCAATCCACGCGCGAACTCTGCGCCGCGGGGATCGACGCAGCGGACGCACTCACCGACGCCGAAGTTGCCGTGGACTTCGCGCAGCCCTTTTGGAAGCAGACTGCGCCCGCGTTGCGTGATCGCGTCGCTTGCGCCTTGGTCGACCACCACTGTGCCCGCCGGCTTGAGCGTATAGCCGATCCAGTGTTTGCGGCGTGCCAAGCGATCGCCTTGCCCGAGCACCAGTGTGCCGATTGCGACCTGTGCATCGATGATGCTCTGCAAGACGCCGCGCCGCGCGCCGTCGGCGATGACGGTGGCGATTCCGGCGAGCGCTGCCTTACGCGCGGCGTTCATCTTCGACGCCATACCGCCCGTGCCGACCGGACCGGCTGAGTTGCTCGCATAGCTCAAGATGCGCGCCGTCGGATGCTCGACCAATTCGATCAGTTCGGCATCGCGATGCGCGCGCGGATCGCGCGTGTACAACCCAGCCACGTCGCTCAGAATGATCAGCAGGTCAGCGTTCACCAGCGTGGCGATCAACGCCGAGAGGTTGTCGTTCTCGCCCAGTTTTATTTCCTCGACCGCGACCGTATCGTTCTCGTTCGCCACCGGCACCACGCGCGCGGCCAGCAGCGTTTCGATGGTGTGGCGCGCATTGAGATAGCGGCGACGGTCGGCAAGATCGTCGCCGGTGAGCAGAATTTGACCGATCAGCTTGCCGCGCGCGGCGAAGAACGTTTCATACGCCGCCATCAGACTGATCTGCCCGACCGCCGCCGCGGCCTGGCGTTCGGGGATCGTCTTCGGTGCGCTCTTCAACCCCATCCGCGCCACACCTGATGCGATCGCACCCGAGGTGACGACGACCACGTCGAGGCCTCGATCATGCAGCACGCACAAATCGCTCACCAGTGCTTCAAGCCGTGCGCGATCGATGCGCTGGTGGTCCGACAGTAAACTGCTGCCGATCTTCACCACTACGCGGCGAAGCTTCTTGAGCAGCCGAACTTTGTGCGGCAGCTGCACGTTCATGACAGAGCCGACGATGCCTCGGCCGCGGCCCGGCGCGTGGCATCTACGCGCTGGCAGACGACGCGCATCAGTTCGCGCACACCTTCGGTGGTAGCGGCGGAGATCACGTACAGCTCGACGCCGCGAGTCGCCAACGCGGCGCGCACCGCAGGCAGTTGCGCGCGCGCTTCGGCGAGGTCGATCTTGTTCGCCACGACGATCTGCGGCTTGGCGGCCAGGTCCGCGTCGAAGCACGCCAGCTCACGATTGATCACGTCGAAGTCCCTCAGCGGATCGCGCCCAGTCAGTCCGCTGATATCGAGCAGGTGAATCAGCAGCGCAGTGCGCGACAGGTGCCGCAGAAATCGCAGCCCGAGCCCGTGACCGTCATGCGCGCCCTCGATGAGCCCCGGCACGTCGGCGAGCACGAAGGTGTGGTCCTCATTGCAGCGGACTACTCCGAGGTGCGGCACCAATGTGGTGAACGGATAGTCCGCGATGCGGGGACGGGCGGCCGACACAGAGCTGATCAGCGTCGACTTGCCGGTGTTGGGAAAGCCGACCAAGCCGACATCCGCGAGTAGGCGCAGCTCCAACTTGAGTGTACGCACTTCGCCCGGGAGGCCGGGCTGCGCGTATTGCGGCGCCTGCCGCGACGGCGTGGCGTAGTTAGCGTTGCCAAGACCGCCGCGACCGCCGCGCGCGACTATCGCGCGCTCGCCCACCGCACGAATGTCGGCGAGGACCTCGCCGCTTTCCGTTTCGCGCACGATCGTGCCGGGCGGCACACGAACGACGCGATCGGCACCGGCATGGCCGAACTGACACTTGCCGCGGCCGTCTTCGCCCGCCTCGGCGCGCACGATCGGCTGGAATTTGAAATCGAGCAACGTCGTGAGGCCGGCGTGCGCTTCGAAGATCACATCACCGCCGTTGCCACCGTCGCCGCCGGCCGGACCGCCCTTGGGGCGATACTTCTCGCGCAGGAAGCTGACGCAGCCCGCCCCGCCGTCGCCGGCGTACACGGTGACCTCGGCTTCATCGATGAATCTCATGGTCGTGCGGCTCGGATCCTTATTCTTACTGAGAAGATCGGATCGCTGCGGCCGCTCTTTCGATGCACCCCAGTACGGGTGCCCAACACGGACGTTCCTGGTCAGCGGGCGTTCAGACCGGGAAGACGTGGGCCTGTTTGCGATCCTTGCCGACGCGTTCGTAGCGCACGATGCCGTCAATCAGAGCGAACAGTGTGAAGTCGCGGCCCATGCCGACGTTCTTGCCGGGATGGATGCGGGTGCCGATCTGGCGCACCAGAATGTTGCCCGCGCGCGCCAACTCGCCGGCGTACAACTTCACCCCGCGGCGCTGCCCGCCGCTGTCGCGCCCGTTGCGCGTGCTCCCCTGTCCTTTTTTGTGAGCCATGACTTACTCCGCCTCGATGCCCGTGACCCGCACGGTGGTCTCGTACTGGCGATGCCCTTGGTGACGGCGATAGTTTTTGCGGCGCTTCTTCTTGAACACGAGGATCTTCTTGGCGCGCCCTTGCCGCACGATCTCCGCGGCAACGCGCACACCGCTGAGCAGCGGGGCGCCGACCTTCACCGCGCCGTTCGCCGACGCCATGAGCACCTCGGTGAATGCCACCGGGTGACCGGCCTCACCATTCAACTTCTCGATGCGAATTACGTCGCCCGGGGCGACACGATACTGCTTCCCGCCGGTGCGGATGACGGCATAGTCCATTGCGCTCTCCCTGGTTCAGCGAACCACTTCTCGTACTGGACAGGCTCCACCTTGTCAACGGTGGCTTGGCATTTTGACTTGCACTCGACCATGGCCATCGGAATCTGGAATCGTCACCAGAGTGCCATTTCCAGGGATTCGCCAACCCACTGACTTGTCGTCACCGCAAGGCAATCGCAAACGGGAGGCACACCCGCGCCACCTAGATGGCATGTCAGGTGCACCAAGCGAGAGAGCCACGATCGATGCTTGCGTCCAATATCAATGAGAGCCGCCAGCCATGACTGGGTACGAACCGTCTGCGCTGCTGGTTCGACGATTGCGCCTTGCCTTGTGGATGAGCCTGCCGGCGCTGGCGTTCTTTGGACTCGCCGATTTGTGGCGCGCCGCGAAACTGAATCTGCCGACACTGCTGGTCCGGCTCGCAGCCGCAGCAATCCTGATCTCGGTGCTTCTGGCGCTGCGCCGCCGCCGCTTGCGGTCATACGCGCTTGGGCTGGCGCTCGCAGCCGGGATCGCCCTGGTTGCCGACACAGCGGCGGTCGGCGTGCTGACCCAGGACACGACGACGCCGCACTTGATGAGCATGTTCCTGACGGTGGCGACGGCCACGTTGCTCCCCTGGGGGGAACGCTGGCAGCTCGCACTGGTTGCGGCTTCCGAGTTGGGAATCCTCGCCAACGCCTGGGTCCTCACAGGCAATGTAGCGCCGGCACTCGAGCGCACCGGCATTGCGGCGATCGTCGCCTTCGTCGGTTCGGTATTCATGGCGTACGAACTCGAGCGCAATCGCCGCACCATCGCCGAGCGCGACACGGCGCGCGACCGGGCCGAGGCCGCCCTGCGACAGAGCGAACTCCGCTATCGCATGGTCGCCCTCGCCACCCACGACGCGATCTGGGATTGGGACATCGTGACCAACACGCTGCTGTGGGGCGATGCCGTGCACAGCCTCTTCGGGTACTTGCCCAACCAAGTCGGATCGACTGTCGACTGGTGGGAGAATCATCTGCACCCAGACGATCGCGAGCGCGTCACCGCCGGAGTGATCACAACCCTCGGTGGCCGCGACACGACGTGGTCCGCGGAGTATCGTTTTCGCCGCAACGACGGCTCGTACGCCGATGTCGTCGACCGCGCTCAACTCATTCGCGACGAACACGGCCGCGCCGTGCGCGCCATCGGCGCGATGACCGACATCACCGACCGCAAGCAGGCGGAGACTGAGCGCCAAACAGCCGAGGCGGCGCTACGCGACAGCGAGCAACGCTTGCAGCTCGCCGTCGACGCCTCGGGCACCGGACTCTGGGATTGCGATCTGCACACCGGCACGACGCAATACTCGGCCGCTTGGCGGCGCCTGTTTGGGTACGGCGACGATGAACTGCCCGACACCCCGGAGACCTGGGCCGGAGTCGTCCACCCGGATGACCTGGCACGCATCGCCAACGACACGCAGTCATATGTTAGTGGGGCGGCATCGTCGTATGAGAGCGAGTTCCGCATCCGTCACCGCGACGGGTCGTACCGCTGGGTGTTGAGCCGCGCCCGAGTGTTCCGCGATGCCAGTGGCCTGCCATATCGGATGCTCGGTTCGCAGATCGACATCACCGAGCGCAAGCGCAGCGAAGGCGAGGTGCAACAGGCCAAGGAAGCCGCGGAAACCGCCAACCACGCCAAGAGTCAATTTCTCGCCAACATGAGCCATGAGATCCGCACGCCCTTGAACGGCATCATCGGGATGACGGAGCTGGCGCTGCAGACCGAATTGACGCCCGAGCAGCGCGAGTACCTGCGAATGGTGGCCGCGTCCGGCGACGCCCTCATGACCGTGATCAATGACGTGCTCGATTTCTCCAAAATCGAGGCCGGCAAACTCGCCCTCGACCCGGTCGACTTCGACCTGCGCGACGCCATCGGCGACACCATGCAGGCCGTGGCCGTGCGCGCCCATCTCAAGGGTCTGGAGTTGGCGTACGAGGTTCACCCCGACGTGCCCGCGGCGATCGTCGCTGATCCAAACCGGCTGCGCCAGATCCTGACCAATTTGATCGGCAACGCCATCAAGTTCAGCGAGCACGGCGAAGTGGTGGTTTCGGTGTCGCCCGAGACTTCGAGGGTCGACGAAGTTCGCTTGCACTTCCGCGTGCGCGACAGCGGTATCGGCATCGCCGCCGACAAGCAACCAGCCATCTTCCGCGCCTTCGAGCAGGCCGACGGCTCCACCACCCGCAAGTACGGCGGCACCGGCTTGGGTCTGACCATCGCGCGCCGACTCGTCGAGTTGATGGGTGGAAGTCTCTGGGTGGAGAGCGCGATCGGCTGTGGCAGTACGTTTCACTTCACACTCCGCGCCCGTGTTTGTCCCAGGCTCTTGCGCCCGCCCGCCCCGATCGAGTTCCTCACCGGGCTGTCGGTCTTGGTGGTCGACGACAACGCGACCAATCGCCGCATCCTCAACGAGTTGCTCACGCATTGGCAGATGCGCCCAACCACCGTCGACAGTGGCGAGGCCGCGCTCGGCTGTATGATGCATGCGGCGACCGGCGGCGCACCGTTTCCCCTTGTGCTCGTCGATGCGCATATGCCCGAAATGGACGGATTCGAGTTGGCCGAGCGGATCAAACGCACCCCGGCTCTCGCCGGCGCGACCATCATGATGCTGTCCTCCGCTGATCTCTTGGGCGAAGCCGCGCGCTGTCGAGAGTTGGGTGTCGCCGCCTTCCTGACTAAACCGCTGCGCCAATCCGAGTTGCTCGAAGCCATGCTGTTGGCTCTACGCAGCTTCACTCCCGACGCGTCGACCGCAAGCGACGTTCCGCGACCAGCCGATGCCTCGGCCCGAGCGCTGCGTATCCTACTCGCTGAGGATAACGCAGTGAATCAACGGCTCGGCGTACGACTGCTGGAGAAACGCGGTCACACGGTGATAGTAGCCAACAACGGCCGCGAGGCGTTGGCCATCTTTACCCGCGGCGTCTTCGATCTGGTGTTGATGGATATCCAGATGCCCGTCATGGACGGCTTCGAAGCCACCGCCGCCATCCGCGCGCTCGAACTGGATCGCGGTACCTACACTCCAATCATCGCCCTGACAGCAAACGCGATGAAGGGCGATCAAGAACGCTGCTTGACGGCGGGCATGGACGGCTACGTCAGCAAACCGATTCAGCCGGCACATCTCTACGACATGATCGAGCGCATCGTTCCGTCGCCACACCGGCTGCACAATCCATCGGTGGCGATGGGCCAACCCGGCTGCATCGATGTGCGATGGTGATCGATAGCGACCTTGGGTTAGCGCGTAGATACGCATTAAATCGTTTCTACGATGACTATTCGACCACAACTCATCGGTTGCCGCGAAATGTCCTCGACAAATGAGCGGGAGCAGAACGGCCCTCGTCAACTTTGCTCCCTACGCTTCCCGCGCTTCTGATGCTAATGTTTTTCTGCAAGCCTTGGCAGCTCACAACGTGAGCAACCAGCAAGGCCGCGCGCAGCGGGAAAGGGGTCCGAGATGAACGAGTCGAGAACCCGCAGGCGGCAGGCACCCGACGTTGCAACGCCCTTCGGCGCACCGCGCCCTGCCCGCCATGCACGGCAAGCAACCATCGAAACGCGGGACAGCGAGCAGCGCTTGCACGATCTGATCGAGTCGCTCGACGCTATCGTCTGGGAAGCCGACCCCGACACCTTCGAGTTCTCCTTCGTCAGCGGTCACGCGGAAACCATACTCGGCTACCCCATCTCGCAATGGCTGAGCGAGCCCGCTTTCCTGCTCAACCACATCCATGCGGACGACGTCGAGATGGTCCGCGAACGATACGCAGCCGTGATGGCCGTCGGTGGTCCGTTCAGTCATCGCTGCGACTACCGCGTCGTGGCGGCCGACGGCCGCGCGGTGTGGATGGAGGGTGTGTGTCGGGTGACGCGCGACGCCAGCGGCAGGCCGCGCCGGCTCAGCGGCGTGCTGCTCGACATCACCGATCGCAAAGCGGTCGAGCGCCACTTGCGGCTGAGCGAGCAACGGCACCAAGCGCTGGTCGACGCCGAATCCGAGTGCGTCGGGGTCGTCGCTCATGACCATACGCTCGTGAGCATCAATCGCGCCGGTCTGGCGATGGTCGAGGCGGACTCCTTGGCGCAAGTCGGCGGGCAGCCCGTGTTGCCACTGATCGCGGACCAAGACCGCGCCGCGTTCGCGGACCTCACCGCACGGGTGTGCCGCGGTGCGGAAGACTTCCTCGAATTTGACATCGTCGGGTTGAAGGGAACGCACCGCACCCTCGAAACCCACGCGGTGCCGCTGCGCAATGAACGCGGCGAGCCGATCGCCGCGCTCGGCATCACCCGCGACATCACCGAACGCAAACACGTGGAGCGCGCGCTCCGCACCCGCGCCCATCAGCAAGCGGTGCTGGCCGACTTCGGACAACGCGCGCTCGGGCTCAGCGATCTCACCGCGTTGATGAACGAAGCCGTCGTGCTGATCGCGCAGACTCTCGCGGTTGAGTACTGCAAGGTGCTCGAACTCCTCAGCGATGGCAGCCGCATGCGGTTGGTCGCCGGAGTCGGCTGGCACGATGGCTTGATCGGCCGCGCAACCGTCGGCGTCGATCGCGAGTCGCAGGCCGGCTATACCTTGATGACCGATGCCCCGGTGGTGGTCGAGGACTTGCGCAGCGAGACGCGGTTCAGCGGTCCGCAGTTGCTGCGCGAACATGGCGTGGTCAGCGGCATCAGCGTCGTGATTCGCGGATCGGCCGAGCGCTACGGTGTTCTCGGCGCGCACACGACGCAGCGGCGGAGTTTCTCTCCCGACGACGTGCACTTCACCCAGACGATGGCCAACATCGTCGCCCAATCCATTCAGCGTCACCACGCCACCGCCGCGCTGCGCGAGAGCGAAGAACGCTATCGACGGTTGTTTGAAACCGCGCCCGATGCCGTCATGCTGTGCGACGGCGAGCTCGAGCTAGTCGCCGTCAACCCATCCGGCGTGGCGTTGTTCGGCTACGACAGCGCCGAGGAGATGATCGGCAAGGACGTGCGCGAATTTTACGCGCCCGAAAATCGAGGCGCGACGGCCGCCGCCAAGGAGAGGCTGCTCCGCGTGGGGGCGATGAAGGGTCTCGAGCGCGTGGGTTTGAAGAAGGATGGCACCCGTCTTCCGCTCGAAGGGAGCGCGGCCTTGATCCTGGACGCCGACCGGAAGCCCAAGGCGATTATCGGCATGTTGCGCGACGTCAGCGAGCGCAAGCAGGCCGAGCGAGAGATTCACCGCCTCAACACAGAACTGGAGCGGCGCGTGGCCGAACGCACCGCCGAGCTCGAGGCCGCCAACGAAGAACTCGAGGCGTTCAGCTACTCCGTATCGCACGACTTGCGCGCACCGCTGCGCAGCATTGGCGGCTTCGGCCGCGCGTTGGCAGAAGACTGCGCCGCGCAGATCGACGCGCAGGGCCTGCACTACCTCGCGCGCATCCGCGCCGGGGCCGAGCGGATGGACCAGCAGATCGACGCGATGCTGAGCCTCTCGCACGTCACCCGTTGCGAGCTGCACCGCGAGTCGATCGACTTGAGTGCGCTCGCCGAGCGAGTCGCCGCGGAATTGCGGGCCACACAGCCCGAGCGGATCGTGGAGTTCGTCGTCCACCCAGGGCTGGTCGCCGACGCCGATGCGCGACTGATGCGCGTGCTGTTGGAAAACCTCCTCGGAAACGCCTGGAAGTACACGCGCAAGCATGTGACGGCGCGCATCGAATTCGGCAGCCTGGCCGATGGCGTATGGCCGATGGCTAAGGACCGGACCCAGGCTGGGCAGGACGGCGGGGATCAAGTGCCATCAGCCATCAGCGAGTCTTCTTCGTTCGCGACGACGGCGCCGGCTTCGACATGGGCTACGTCGATCGGTTGTTCCGCCCCTTCCAGCGTCTGCACGGCGCTAACGAGTTCGAGGGCAGCGGCATCGGCCTGGTCACGGTGCAGCGCATCGTGCGCCGCCACGGCGGCCAGGTGTGGGCCGAAGGCGCGGTCGAATGCGGCGCGACCATCTCGTTCACACTGGGAACAGCCATCAACAGCGCGACCAACGAGCCGCCGCAATGAACCAGGCCCGACCACGAATGCCCAGAGCCAAGCCGGTCCTCGCTCGCAAGCGCGCATTGCGCGCGGCCACTGCCACCTCACGGGAATCGCAGCGGCGATATGAGGCGCTGGTCGCCTCCCTCGACGGAATCGTATGGGAAGCCGATGCGACGACGTTTCAATTCTCCTTCGTCAGTCAGCAAGCGGAGCGGCTCCTCGGCTATCCCGTCGCTCGCTGGATTGCCGAGCCCAATTTTTGGAGGGACCATCTTCACCCGGAGGACCGCGAGTGGGCGGTGGCGTTGTGCCTAGCAGCCACTCAGCAGCAGAGCGCTCACGATCTTGAATACCGGATGATCGCCGCCGATGGGCGAGTGGTGTGGCTGCGCGACATCGTCAGTGTGGTGGTCGAGAACGGTCGCGCCACCGCGCTGCGCGGCATCATGGTGGACATCAGCCGGCGCAAGGAGACCGAGGCAGCCCTGCGCGAGAGTCAGGAGCGCCTGCAGCTCGCCGTCGACGGCTCGAACACCGGGCTGTGGGACTTCGATGTCCGCACCGGCTGCTCGCATTACTCCCCGGCGTGGAAGCGCATGCTTGGATACCGCGAGGACGAGATCACCGGGAGCCTTCGAGAATGGAACGCCTTGGTGCATCCCGACGACCGGGAGCGGCTGGCGACGGTGTTCCAACAGCATCTCGACACGGCAGCGGCACCCACCGTTCCCTACGAGATCGAACTGCGACTCCGCCACAAGGACGGCTCGTATCGCTGGATGCTCAGCCGCGCCAAGGTATTGCTCGACGAGGCCGGCCGACCCTATCGCATGCTTGGGGCGCACGTCGACATCACCGAGCGCAAGCACGCCGAGCAGGCGCTGCGCGAAAGTGAAGAGCGCTTCCGCACGGTGATCGAGCACAGCATGGACGCCGTCACGCTCGTCGGCGCCGACGGCACCGTGCGCTACCGCAGTCCCTCCGGCAGTCGCATCCTCGGCTACGCGCCCGAGGATGGCGCGGGGCAGAACGTGTTCCGCCGCATTCATTCCGATGACGCGCCCGGCATCGCCGCAGACTTCGCCCGCATCCTCACCACGCCCGGCGGCAGCCAGCGCTCAGATCTCCGGGTTCAGCACGGCGACGGATCTTGGCGGTGGATTGAAGCCATTGCCACCAATCTCCTGCACGAGCCGGGCGTCCAAGCGATCGTGGCGAACTACCGCGACGTCACCGAGCGCAAGCGCGCAGAAGACGAACTGCGGGCCAGCGAGGCGCGCCATCGCGCCGTCTCCGAGCTCATCTCGGACGCCGCCTACTCGGTGCGCGTCGAACCCGACGGATCATTGCAGCTGGAGTGGAGTGTCGGCGCATTTGAACAGATCACCGGCTATCCGCCGGAAGAGTTGAACGGGGCCTCTAGCTGGGTGAAGTTCGTGCACCCCGACGATTTTCCAAGCGCCTTCGATACCCTGGATCGGTTGTTTAGCGGCGAACCGATGAAGCTTGAAAGCCGCATCGTGACCAAAAACGGTGCGGAACGATGGTTGCGTTCAACTATCCGCCCTATCGTCGACGACGCCGAAGGCCGTGTGGTGCGCTTCATCACCGCGATTCAGGACATCACCGAGCGCAAGAGTGCCGAGGAAGCGCTGCGTCGCAGTGAACAGCGGCTCCGGTTTGCGCTCGAAGCGGGTCAGGTCGGCACGTGGTCCACCGATCCCACCACGGATTCCGTCGAGTGGTCCGAGAGCCTCGAACGAATCGCCGGCCTCGCCCCGGGGACCTTCGGGAAGACTCTCGACGCCGCGCTGCGCCTGATCCATCCGGACGATCGAGCCGCCGTGATCGAGGCGCGAAACCGCGCGATCGTGGGCGCCGATGTCGAGCTCGATTTTCGCATCGTGCGGCCGGATGGCAGCGTGCGCTGGCTGGTCACCCGCGGGCAGTTCATGCGCGCCAGTGTTGGCCAGCTCCCGATCATCATGGGGGTCGCGATCGACATCACCGAACGCCGGCAGGCGCAGATGGCGTTGCGCGCGAGTGAAGAACACTACCGTTCGCTGATCGAGAACTTGAATGACGGCCTGTTCACGGTGAACGTGCAGGGACAGTTCACCTACGTCAGTCCCGCCATGGAGCGCATGTCGGGCTACTCGTTCGAAGAGTTGGCCGGCCGGCCGTTCACCAACTTCGTCCATCCCGACGACCTGCCCGGGTTGCAGGCCAGTCTGGAACGCACCGCCGCGGGGCAACTGGAACCGTATGAGTTCCGCACGTTCAACAAGGCCGGGAGTGTGCTGCACATCCGTTCTTCGAGTCGCCCCCGGTTCGTGGGCGATCAGTTCGCCGGCTTCAGCGGGATTGTCAGCGACATCACGGAGCGCAAGCGCGCGCAGGTCGCGTTGCAAGAGAGTGAGGAGCGCTACCGCCAGCTGGTCGAGCTCGCCCCCGACGCGATCGTGGTTGACCGCGGCGGGCGGATCGCGTTCGTCAACTCGGCTGCCGTCTCGTTGCTCGGTGCTGCCGAAGCCGGAGACCTGGTCGGCAAACCGATCCTGGACTTCGTGCATCCCGACTACCACGCGCTGGTTGCGGAACACGTTCGCGCTATGGCGGACGAACCGAAACTGGTGCGCCGGGCAGAAGAGAAAATCGTCCGGCTCGACGGCACGGTGCTCGACGTCGAAGTGGCGGCGATGGCGCTCCCCTACGAAGGCGAACGGGCCGTTCAGGTGGTGATTCAGGACATCAGCGAGCGCAAGCGCGCGGGAGCGGCATTGGTGGCGAGTGAACAGCGCTATACCGACCTCTTCGAGAGCGCGCACGATATTGTCTACCGTCACGACCTGGCCGGTAACTTCGTGGCGATCAACCGAGCGGCCGAGCAGATCAGCGGCTACACCCGCGAGGAACTGCTGGTCATGAACATTACTCAGGTGATCGTGCCCGAAGATCTCGCCCGCATCCACGCAGAGATCGGCCGCATGATCGCAGGCGAGGAATCCCCAACAGCCCTGGAGTTCGAGATTCTGACCAAGGACGGCCGTCGCGTGGCGCTCGAAAACAACCCCCGGCTGATCTCGGACAACGGGGAGCCGGTCGGCGTGGAAGGCATCGCGCGCGATGTCACCGAGCGCCAGCGCGCCGCCACGGAGATCCGGCAGCTCAACGAGTCACTGGAGCGGCGAGTGCGCGAGCGGACGGCCGAACTCGAAGCGGCAAACAAGGAACTGGAGGCGTTCAGCTATTCGGTCTCGCACGACCTACGCGTGCCCCTGCGCGCGATCGACGGATTCAGCAAGGCGCTGGTCGAAGACTGCGCCGCGCGGCTCGATGACGATGGCCACCACTACCTGGCGAGGATCCGTGCCGCGACTCACCGCATGGGCATATTGATCGATGCGTTGCTCGGGTTATCACGCCTGAGCCGCAGCGATCTCCATCGCACGCGGGTGGATGTGAGTGAACTCGCCCGCAACATCACCATGGAATTGCTCGCCACCGCGCCCGAACGACAAGTCGAGTTCATCATCGCGCCCGGGATTGTGGCCAACGCCGATGCGCGCCTGGTGCGCCTGGTGCTGGAGAACCTCCTCGGCAACGCGTGGAAGTATACGACTCGGCACGCCAGTGCGCGGATCGAGGTGGGATGGGAAGGCGCAGGCGCCGGGGGTCGGGGATCAGAGGTCGAGCGACAATCTGAACGTGCCCCGGCTGCAAGCCTCCAGTCCCCATCATCCGTGTTCTTCGTTCGCGACGACGGTGCGGGGTTCGATATGGCGTTCGCCGACAAATTGTTCGCCATCTTCCAGCGCCTGCACACGGCGCGCGAATTCGACGGCAATGGGATCGGGCTCGCCACGGTCAAACGCATCGTTCACCGCCACGGTGGACGCATCTGGGCCGAAGGCGCGGTCGAACAGGGAGCGACGTTCTATTTCACGCTTGGCTGAGTGTTGATTTCGATTTTCGATTTGAGAAGGTGCCCCGGTGATCCTCCGCTTGTACACTCGCGTTGACTGCCACTTGTGCGACGAGATGAAGGCGGTGGTCGCGCCGCTGGCACTCCAGTTTGGTGCCACCGTCGAGCAGATCGATGTCGACAGCGATCCCGCGCTCGCCGCCGCGTTCGGCGCAGAAGTTCCGGTTTTGTTCATCGACGACCGCAAAGCGTTCAAGTACCGTGTCACGCCGCATGAGCTGCGCGCGCGGCTACAGCGAGCGCGCTGAGCGCGCTCACACAACCTTGATGCGGGCGGCGAAGTAGCGGTCGATTGGCTCGGCCGCGCCGGCAGCGATCAGTTTCTGATATGGACCTGGCACGTAGGCGCAAAACGGATCCGATTCGAGATAGTCGCGGGTCAGGCTGAAGGCACGCGCGCGTGAACCACCGCAGACTGCGCGGAACTCACACACGCCACACTTGCCCTTGAGTTGCGAGTAGTCGCGGAGCGTCCGGAACAACTCGCTGTCGCGATAAACGGTCGCCAGCGCGGTCGCTCTCACATTGCCGGCGGACAGCGGCAGGAAGCCGCTCGGAAAAATGTCGCCGGTGTGCGAGACGAACACGAAGCCGTTGCCGTCGTTGACGCTCTTGGCGGCGCGCGACCCGCCCCCTTTGATGGCGAAACCGACGCCGCGCCGCGGCGACATAGGCTGATTGCTACGCCGAGCCGCGGTGCGCCGCTGCAGCAGGAAGCGCCGGTAGTGCGGCGCCGCCGTGCTCTTGATATCGAACGAAACGCGTTGCGACAGCGCGAGCATCTTTTCGAAGACCACTTCGTACTGTGCGGCGCTGATCTCGTCCTCTGGTCGGCCGCGCCCGGTCGGCACTAGGAAGAACACGCTCCACAAGTCGATACCGAGCCCGCTCATCAATTCGGCCATCGAGTCGAAGTGTTCGAAGTTGAAACGCGTGACGGTGGTGTTGACCTGGGTCGACAAGCCGATGCGGCGGGCGTGACCCAGCATGCCGAGCGACCAATCGAACGAACCGCGCACGCGGCGAAAGCGATCGTGCGTCTCCGCGTTCGGCCCGTCCAGACTGACGGCCATGCGAGCGAGGCCGGCTGCCTTGAGTCGGTCAATCACCGTCGGCGTCATCAGCGGCGTGCCCGACGGCGTCATCGTCATGCGCAAGCCGAGGCGATCGCCATGACCAATGATCTCGAAGATGTCCGGTCGCTTGATCGGATCGCCGCCGGTGAGCACGAACAACGGGCTACCGAACTCGGCGGTCTGATCGAGGAGCTGGAACGCTTCGGCGGTGGTCAGCTCGCGCGGATCACGGAACGCCACCGCCTCGGCGCGGCAGTGAACGCAGGCGAGATCACAGGCGCGGGTGACTTCCCAGATGACGATGAATGGTACGCGGTCGAAGTCGACGCCGGAGAGATCGGGGTGCGTGCGGGTCGGGGTCATTCTGTCTATCGTATTCAGGCTTCATGCCATCAGACCCGTTCACGGCACACGTCGCGTCGCGCCGCCACCGTACTCAGAATTGCAAAGCCATCGCGCTCGCAGCCGCGGGGTTGAGAATGCGAGAATTGCGACGCGCTAGAAGAACACCCCGCTACGCTCGCGCAGGCCACGATCGATCATCACGTGGATTGCGGCTTTCACTTTATCGACCTGCCGCTCGATCACGCGATCCTCGTCGTTGGGGTCGCCCTCGAAGTGCAGCGGCTTGCCGAAATAGATGCGGTACTTCGTCGGGAACGGAATCATCCCCAGCGGTCCGAGCCACGGCCAGGTGAGCGTGATCGGAAACGCCGGCATGCCGAGCAGTTGCCCGAGCCATTTCAGATTCGCGATCGCCGGCGCCTGCTCTTCCGAGCCGACGACCGCCACCGGCACGATCGGCGTGTGAGTTTCGAGCGCTAAGCGCATGAAGCCGAGGCCGAACTCTTGCAATTGATAGCGCTGGCTGAACAGCTTGTTCATGCCGCGCACACCTTCGGGAAAGGCGATGACCGCCTCACCGTTGTGCAAGAGATCGACGCAGTTCTTCGGCGTGCCCACCACGGAGCCGGTGCGCACCATCAGTTCGCTGATGAACGGCACGGTCGGCAACCAGTACTCGCCCATGCCGCGCACGATGCGCGGCGGCTCGGCTTCGAGAAACGTGGCGGTGCCGATCATCGCCGCGTCAATCGCCACCTGCCCGGCGTGATTGCCGATGATCAACACACGGCCGGCGGGCACATGCTCGACGCCGTGAGTCTGGACACGGAAGTAGTAGCGATACGCCAATGCGCTGGCGACGAGCGCGCGCCGCGCGGTGTCGGGGCGCAGCCCCCATGGATCATAGCCGAAGCTGTTGAGCTTGAGCGGCACGCGCTCGATGCGCTCAGCCACTTCCTTGTTCAAACTCCGAATCACCGACGGATCGACCGCGTCGGCGAGTTGGGAGAGGAACTCGCCAACCTGATCGAACACGTCGGGCTGATGCTTCGCGGCGCGCTTGGGTTTGGTCGTCGGCGCGGAGTCCGCGCGCTCGTGTGTCGCCACAGCGCGACGTCGTGCTGCCAATGACTCGACTCGAACCGCCATGATGCGCCTCCTCGGTGACACTCAATTGCGAACGCTTGCAAAAGTCTCTTCGAGCGAGAACCGCGGCGTAAAACCGGCCGCAGCCTCGAAGCGACTTCCATCCAGCGTGCAGGGATACTTGACGAAGTCGATCACCCCCGGCGGGAACGGGTACATGCCGAAGCGGAACAGCGCCGTGACGGCAGGACGCGTGATGAATTCCGGCAGCGGCACCGCCAGGCCGCCGGTGGCGCGGATCGCGACCGAGAGCGGCACCGCCGGCGGGCCAACGACGTTGTAAATCCCGCGCAGGTTCGTCGCGATCGTGCGCCCAATCGCGTCGGCGACATCTTCTTCGTGAATGAACTGCATCATCGGATCGAACCCCATCACTGTCGGCACCAGATCCAACCCGAGGTAGCGACCGATCGCGCTGCTCACGTCGTAGCCGAGCACGCTGACCGGTCGCAGGACGGCGGTGTGGATCTTGGGATAGCGCCACAGATACGCGCCGGCGAGCGTGTCGACTTCGACCAGGTCACGCACCTCCGGATAAGTGCGGCTGGCGTTGAGCGGATAATTTTCATCCATGTAGAAGGGGTTCTCCGGCAGCGCGCCGTAGACGTACGAACTGGAGAAGATGATCAATTTCTTCACGGCGTACTCGACCGCAAGCTCCAGCAGGCGCGTGGTGCCGGCAACGTTGACCTCGTGCCGGGTCGTCGGATCGTCGTCGAAGTGACGAATGAACGCGAGGTGAACAATGGCGTGGGGCTTCTCGCGCCGGATCACATCCTCGAAGCGTTTTTTGCGATGATCGACTTGATAGAAGCGGACCTCGCGCGGCCGGTTCTCCCACGGCACACGGTCGACCCCAACGACGTCGTAGTCGCCGTGCAAGCGCCGCGCGAGCAACCGTCCCAGCCCGCCGGCGATGCCGGTGATCAGCACCTTTTCCATCGCGGCGCGAATCTAATCCGTTCGCACCAGCCAGGCAATCGAAGGACGACCGCTCACCGCGAAGACGCGGCGGCACTGAGCAGCAGCACACGCGAAGCGTCAGCGAGTTCGGAGTGCCCACCAAGCTGTTGCTCCAGTGCGGAGAACGGGTCGGCCGCACCGTCGGCCGCGTGCAGGACGGTGGCGATGGTCTGCGCCAGGTCACCGTGCTCGCGCTCGAATATCGCCTCGAACAGAGCGAGCCGGTCGTTGTAAAGCTGGTAGTGGAGAATGCGCGCGTTGTTGAGCGGCGCGCGGCCGAAGTCGACGTAGAGATTGGTCTGCAGCGGCAGCGCGCGAAAGTCGGTCTGCATGCGGGCGAAGAGACGCTGGCGTTCGGGTTCGTCAATTCCACGCGCGTAGGCGTCATGCAGGCGCGTCGTCGCGTCGCCGAGGAACGTCGAGAACGCCAGCGCGTCGTTCCACAGCTGGTGCGCCCTAGCGGCGCCGTCCGTGTCGTAGCGACCTTCAAAGAATGCCAACGCTCCGCGGTAGCCGACGAAGTCGGCGAACGACTCGTTGAACGCGCCCTGCCCTGTCAGGTAGCGCGTGTTGTGCGTCAGTTCGTGGATGACGATGCTGGTCAAGCTGACCCCGTCGAAGTGCAACAAGTTTGACAGCAACGGATCATCGAACCAGCCCAAGGTGCTAAAGGCCACCGACGGCTGCACCACCGTATCGTAGCCTTGCGCTTCGAGCGCGGCGGCGGCTTCACGCGCGTCATTCTCGTCGAAGAATCCCTGATACGGCACCGCTCCTACGATGGGAAACCAGCGAGTCACAAGCTCCAGACGGTCGCGGTGCGCGGCGACGACGACGTGAACGACCTGATCGGCATCGACGCGCGTCAGGCTGGTGAAGCTGCCGCCAACGCGCAAGCGCAGCGTGTCGCGCGCGAACCCGCGCGCATCGAGCACGAGCTGCAGCTTGTGTTTCGTCTCGGCGTTGAGGTCGGGCTGCTGCAACACCCGTTCGATCGGCTCGCGTCGCCACAGAATACGAGCCTCTTCGTAACTTGAGCGCAACACGTACAGCGACGACGCGCAGCCGCTGAGCGGCAGCACGACAACCAGCAGCGCGAGCGTGACCCGATGCACCGCGCACCCGTCGCCGCGGCTACTTCGCAGCGCCGGCGCGCAGTTCGGCGGGTGCGGCGGCGGCCGGGCGGTTATACTGCAACTGATACAAACGGAAGTACAGTCCACGCTGCGCGATCAGCTCGGCGTGCGAGCCGCTCTCGCGGAGTTGGCCGTGGTGCATGACGAGAATGCGGTCGCTGTGTTCGATGGTCGACAGGCGATGGGCGATCACCACCGCGGTGCGACCTGCCATCAATTTTTCGAGCGCGTCTTGAATCAACAACTCGGTTTCGGTGTCGACGCTGGCGGTGGCCTCGTCGAGAACGAGAATCGCCGGGTCGTGCGCCAGCGCGCGGGCAAAGGCGAGCAGTTGCCGCTGGCCGGTGGAGATGTTGTTGCCGCGCTCGCGCAACGGTGCATGGTATCCGCCGGCCATGCGCTCGATGAAGCGGTGCGCGTTGACGATGGTGGCCGCGCGCTCGACGGTCGCCGCGGTGATCTCCGCACGGCCGAGGGTCAAGTTTTCGGTGATGCTGCCGGAAAACACGAAGACATCTTGCAGCACGACACCGATGCGGCGCCGCAGCGCGGCGAGATTCCACTCGCGCACATCGACGCCGTCGACCAGAACCCGGCCGCGGGTTGTGTCGTAGGTGCGATTGAGCAGTTTGATGATCGACGTCTTGCCCGCGCCGGTCGCACCGACGATAGCAATCTTCTCGCCCGGCGCGATGACGAACGACACGTCGCGCAGTACCCAGTCTTCATTCTTGTAAGCGAAGGAGACGTGCTCGAACTCGATCCGGCCCGACGCATGCTCCGGCACGCGCGCGTTCACGGCGCTGGTGATGGTGGCGGGCGTATCGAGCAATTGGAAGACGCGCTCGGCGGCGGTCATGGCCGATTGCATCACCGCATACTTGGTCGAGAAGTCGCGGATAGGCACGAAAAATTTCTGCACGTACTCGATGAACGCGACCAACGTGCCGAAGGCGAACACGCCGGCGACGATCTGCCCACCGCCGTACCAGACGATCAGGGCGATGGAGATCGCGCTCACGGCCTCGATCATCGAGAACAGCATCGCCTCGTAGATGTTGGACCAGTGATTCGCTTCGCGATGGGAATCGTTGAGCTGATCGAACAACCGGAACGTCTTGTCTTCGCGCGCGAACAATTGGATCACCGCCATGCCCGAGATGGCTTCCTGGAGATACGCGTTGAGGCGGGCAATGCGCTCACGGATCAAGCGGTAGCTCTCGCGCGCCCGCAGGCGGAAGAAATTAATGGCGAGGACCATCAGCGGCAGCAGCGAGAGCGTCACCAACGCCAGCCGCGCATTGATGGTCATCATGATGACCACGATGCCAAGCAGGGTCACCACGTCCATCAGGATGGTCATGGCCCCGGCGGAAAACATCTCGTTGATGACGTCGACGTCGGTGGTCAGTCGCGTGAGCACGCGGCCGACGGGATTGCGATCGAAAAACGCCGCCGGCAACGTCTGCACGTGCGCGAAGAGATGCATGCGCAGATCGGCAAGGCTCTTCTGGGCGACCAGCATCGTCAGGTAGTACTGCAGGTAAAAGAACGCGAAGTCGCCGACAACGCTGGCGGCGTACAGCAAACCCATCGTGCTAAGGCCGGCGGCGTCCCTGTTGGCAATGTAACGGTCGATGGCGAGCTTGAGAATGTAGGGCTGCGCCAGCGTGAACAACGAGGTCAGCGGCAGGCACGCCAGCGAGAGCACGAACAGTCCGCGATACGGATGGATGTACTGATACAACCGCCGCATCAGGCGCGCATCGTAGGCTTTGCCGAGTGCGTCTTCTTGGTGCACGTCGCGCTGGAGGGCGACCGGTGGTGCGGCGACGGTGCTCACAGCTCGGCGAGCTCCTCTTCCAGGCTCTGCTGGCGGACCATCTCAGCGTATAGCCCGTCGCGCGCCAGCAACGACTCGTGATCACCGAGCTCGACAATGCGTCCGTCGTCGACGACCGCGATGAGATCAGCGTGCTGAATGGTCGAAATGCGATGCGCGATGACGATGCTGGTGCGGCCGCGCTGCGCGTCGCGCAGCGCTTCGAGGATGCGGCGCTCGGTGCGGGTGTCGACGCTCGAGAGCGCGTCGTCCAGCACGAGAATCCGCGGATCGGCGGCGAGCGCGCGCGCCAGCGTCAGCCGCTGGCGCTGGCCGCCGGAGAGCGTGATGCCGCGCTCGCCGATGATCTGGTCGTAGCCGTAGCGAAAGGCGGTGATCTCGTCGGCGATGCCGGCAACGGTGGCGGCTTCATGGACCCGTTGATCGTCGACCGGATCCAGCGGGAAGCCGATGTTGGCGCGAATCGCGTCGGAGAACAGAAATGGATCCTGCGGCACGAAGCCGATGCTGCGCCGGAGTTGCTGCAGCGGCAGCGTGCGGATGTCGCGCCCGTCGAGGAGGATCTGTCCATCGCTGACATCGGCGAGGCGCGGCAACAGTTGCGCAATGGTGGACTTCCCCGAACCGGTGCGGCCGACGAGCGCGAGTTGTTGTCCGGGCTCGATCGTGAAGGTGATGCCGTCGAGCACTTGATGACCGTTGCCGGGAGTGTGGTAGGCGAAGTCGACCTGACGGAACTCGATGCGCCCCTGCACGGCTGCGAGCGGCGCGGCGTCCGGCGCGTCGCAAATGTCCGGCACGGCGCCGAAGACGTGTTCGAGGCGTTGCAGAGCGGCGCGCCCGCGTTGGAGGATCGAGAGCATCCAGCCCAGCGCCATGGTCGGCCAGGCGAGCAGGCCGAGGTAGCCGATGAACGCCACCAGATCGCCGAGCGTCAAGCGGCCGCTGATCACGTGGAGGCCGCCGTACCACAGCACCACCAAGGTGCCGAGGCTGGCGGCGATCTTCATCACCGGCAACATGCGACCGCGCACCCGCGCCAGGCGGACACTCGAGGCCTGGAAGCGCTCATTGATAGCAGCGAACTTCGCCGTGGCCGCGGCCTCAGCAACATACGACTGCACGACGTGGATGCCGCTCAGGTTCTCCTGCACCACGCTGCTCATCTCGGCGAGTTGCTCCTGCACGCGCAGCGTTTGCTCCATCATTTGGCGGCTGTAGTGCTTCACGACGACGAGCACGAGCGGATACGGCAGTAGGGCGATTACTGTCAGCACCGGGTCGAGCCGGATCATGATGGAGACCGCGTAGACGTAGTAGAGCGGCGTGTTGACGAGGTTGAGGATCGCCGGCCCGAGCAGCATGCGGACGGCGGTCACGTCGTTGACCAGGCGCGACATCAAGTCGCCGGTCTGTTGGGCGCGGTAGAACGATTGCGGCAGGCGCTGCAGGTGGGCGAACAAATCGTTGCGCAGGTCGTACTCGATGTCACGGCCGACGTTGAAAATCAGCGTACGCGACAGCGCGCGCGCGACCGCTTGCACCAACGCGATGCCGACGATGGCAGCGGCGAAGAGGGTGACTTCACGAGACGATTGTCCGAGCTCGATCGCGTTGATTGCGCGTTTGAGCAGGTACGGGATGCTCATCGCCAGCGTGGCGGTGATGAACAAGCACGCGCCGCCCGCCAGGTAGCGTCGGCGATAACGCCAAACGTAAGATTTCAACCGCCGCACGGCGGCCATCATCCCACAACGTCATCGCGATGCAACGGAGGGGTGAAAAGACACGGGGCGAGCGCATCGCGCGCTCGCCCCGTTAGGTCACGGTCGAATGTCGATCGATTGGGTCACTTGTTGATGTGGCCGAGCCAGACGTCGATCTCACCGAAGCGGCCGCGTTCGGGGCCACGATCCTTGGCTTCTGCAGCCTTAGCATCCTTCTCTGCCGGATCGGCCTTCTCGGCCTTGTCGCCCTTTTTCTTCTTTCCTTCGGCCTTTACGTCCATCTCTTTCTTCTTGCCCGAACGGTACGTCGGCGACAGCACATCACCGAAGGCGACACCGATGTCGAGCACGCCGTCACGGTTGACGTCGGCGAGGCCGGCACCCCAGGTGCGCTCGCGCCCCGTGGTCGGCAAACCGGTGGTGTCGTCGAGGCTCCAGTTCCCCTGACCATCACCGAGGAACGGGAAGACACCATAGACGCCTCCAATTTCTTCGAGATTAGTTTTGCCGGCGACTACCAGATCCATCTTGCCATCGTTGTTGAGGTCGCCGAGCGCGACACCGAGCGCGTTCATCGGCGGCAGGCCGTTGTTCGAGGCCCGCCACTTGCCGTTGTCCCACAGAAAGACTTCGATACCGGGGATCGCACTGCTGACGGCGATGTCGAGCTTGCCGTCACCATTGATGTCGCCGAGCGCGATGCCGAACATGTAGAGACCGTGCACATCCGGTGCCGGCAGGCCTTCGGAGGTTTCCTTGAACGATCCCTTTCCATTCCCCAGCCACACGCGAGGTCCAAGAGCATAAGCGGCTGCGATGTCGGCGTTGCCGTCACCGTCGATGTCACCAACCGCCACCGCGTTACCCCATTCGGTCAGGGGCAAGCCGTCGGAGTGCTCGCGCCAAGTTCCTTTGCAGTCACCCTGGAACGCCCGCACACCTTCTTCCTGTGCGGCGACCACAACCAAGTCGGGGCAACCGTCATTGTTGAAGTCACCGATCGCGACATCCTCGCAGCCGATCGTCGGCAAGCCGGATGACGACAGTTTCCAATGCCCGGCCCCATCGCCCAGGTACACGTAAACACCTTTGCAGTGGTCGGCGATGGCGATGTCCATTTTCCCGTCCCTATTGACGTCGGCGAAAGCGACACCGCCGCCGCAAAAGGTCTCGCGCGGGAGTCCCTCGGAAGCATCCTTCCAATGGCCGTTGCCGTCATTGATGTAGACATATGGGCCATCGGCCAGACGCGAGACGAGACCCAAGTCCGGGAAGCCGTCCCCGTTTACGTCTCCGAAGGTGATCTGCGATTTCCAGATCTTGTTGCCGGGCAGTCCTTCCCGCGCCATTTCGTAGGTCAAAGGTCCTTTGGCGACAGGGGCCGCCGTCGACTTGGCCTCAGCCGACAACGTGGACGCCGCCGGCTTCACCTTGTGGCAGCCCGCCATCAAACCGATCGCCACCAAGGCACACAGAAAACGCGCTCTCGATTCCATCATGATCCCAAACCCTCCCCGGTTGTGTGTGGTGTAGAGACAGTCGACAGGCGGATAATATTCGGCGTGAAAAACGTGCCGTCGTCTACCAGAGGCACTGGAGGGCGTCAAGAAGCTCGCCCGAGGCACTGACTGGAATCCGCGGTTTTACCGGCACTTCCGGACACCAAGGTGCGCCAAACCGGCGCTTTTCCGCTTGACAACCTTGACCGCTTCAAGTATCTCAACGGCGCTCTCCGTCCACCTGTTCAAAGGAGGGATGGAGGCCGCGTGCCGAACCGAGTTTGACCTGACTCGGCGTGCGGAGTGGCGAGTGGCCCTGGGTGAGCGGTGAATTTCTCCGCTAGGGAAAGGAGAAAGAAGATGAGTTTTGGACTGGGAAAGCGACGGCTTGCGGCTCTCGGTGTAACGCTGGCTGCGGGGCTTCTATTCGGAACCGGGACGCGCGCCTACGCAGGCGACCCGAACGTGGACTCCGGGGCCACTGTCGATCAGCCCGGCGCCATTCTGGTGTTCGCTAAAGTGGTCTTTGACGGGCCGACTCCAACGATAGCGAACCCAAAACCGCGTGATACGATCATTCAGATCAGCAACACGATGAATGTCACCGCGCACGTGCACTGCTTCTACATCGATGCCGAGACTGTAAACCCGAGCCTGCCGTTCAATCCGGTGTTCAACCCGCGCATCTGGCAAGAGACAGATTTCAGCCTGTGGCTGACGCGCCAACAACCGACACACTGGGTAGCCAGCTTTGGGCGACCAGTCGATCCGAATGACGGACTTGGCAACCAGAACTCTGGTCTCGATCCGGGTCCGATTCCGCCAGTGCGAGCCGGCTTCGAAGGCGAGCTGCGCTGCGTCGTGGTCGATGCGGACGATAAGCCGCTGGCCGATGCCAACTGGATCAAGGGTGAAGCCACCATCCGCGACACCACTCATGATGTGTCAGACTACAACGCGATCGCGCTCCGCGCGGGACACGCCGCGGGCGCGACTGACAACATCCTCGCGCTCGACGAGATCGGCAAGGACAACGGCGGACAGTACACCTCGTGCCCCGATTCGTTGTTGTTCGACTTCTTCGCGTACGGTCACAACGATCCGGTTGTCGAAGAAAACGGCTTGTGCGATGACGGCAATGGCTCGACGCCGAATGATTGCCCCATCAACACCACTCTTACGCTGGTGCCCTGCGGCGAGGACTTCGAGAATCTGGTTCCCGGCCGCGTGACCGTGGGTTTCGAAATCATCAATGAGTTTGAGAACAAAACGTCTCGCGATGGCGTGCAGGTGGACTGCTGGCTGGACGAGCCGCTGAACAATCTCGGAACCAACGCGTTCAATGCCGGCGTGCTCGGATCGATCACTGGATCGGCACGCGTTACACCGGCAGACGGTCAGGGCGGCGTTCTCGGCGTTGCGGAAGAAACACACCTCGATTCGGACGGTAACAGCGGTCGAGCGGCATTCAACCTCCACCAGGAGGGCAGCCGCGCCGCGTCGCAAGAGACCGTTGACCGCATCGTCCTCTCCGCACCGTAAGCGGTGGAGCTGCGGGAGTGGAACAACAACGACCCTTGTCCAGCGGTGAGGAAAGGAGACACGTGATGAGCACGAAGAAGGGGCTTTGGCGGCGCGCGGTCCTTGGGGCGGCGGTGGTAGCGTTCGGGTCAGTAGCAACGGCCCGCGCAGATGTGGTGACGGACCAGGGGGCCAGCATCATTGTGTTCCCGAAGATCCGGGTCAACATCGAAAACGCGGGCGCTGTCAAGACAGATACGATTATCGAGGTGACCAACACCGCCACGTTTCTCGTCAAGGCGCATTGCTTTCTGATCAACGCCAATTCACACTGCAGCAACGCCGACCCGACTGGAACCCCAGCGGTGCCGCTAGTCTGCCAGACCAACGCCGATTGCAATCCTACTCCAATCCGCGGCGGTATTTGTCAGCCGACCACGTGGCCCAATCACGACTTCAATCTGACCCTCACCAAGCGCCAGCCATTGTCCTGGCGAGCCAGCGAAGGACTCGCAAACCCGTGTCCGTCGAGTTTCACCAACGAAGAGTGCCAGCAGGGGAACTTCGTTCCGCTCAGCGGCGGGCGTACCTCGATCGACGGCCAGAGCAACGAAGATACGCGCGCCCTTGCCGCCGAAGAAGATCCGTTCACCGGCGAACTCAAATGTATTCAGGTTGACCCCGTCAGTGAGCTACCGTTTGATCGCAACGACCTGAAGGGCGAGGCCACCATCGTCAACGTAGACTCGGGTGGCGGCGTTGACGCGGCGAAGTACAACGCCATCGGTATCCAGGCGACCGGCTTTCAGGATACCAGCCCAACCCAGCTCACTCTCGGCGGGCCGAATCCGGAGTACAACGCCTGCCCGAGCGTGATTATTCTCGACCATTTCTTCGATACGCCGCCATTACCGGCGGGCCGACTCAGCACCAGCGCTGGCGTCGAAACCCACAACGACGGCACTGGCACCAGCACGGTCACGGGTGCTGTGGCAACCGACCTCATCGTCGTTCCCTGCACCGAAGATCTGTTGCACCAGGATCCGACCCCGGGCAACGCCACGCTGCAGTTCCTGATTTACAATGAGTTCGAACAGCGCTTCTCCACCTCCACCCGGGTGAATTGTTACAAGGAAGTGCAGCTCTCCGACATCGACACACGCGTCGGCACATCCGACAACGCCAGCTCGATCTACAGCGCCGGCGTGCAGGGAACCCTGACGGGTCAGACCCGTATCCGCCCCGTTACCGGGATCGACGGCGGACGTCGGGTGCTCGCTATCGCGCAGGAGCGGTGGACGGACTCAGACAATGATTTCCTAGAGTTCGTCCACACAACCGCACGCAATCTGCAGACGATCCAGCGGCAGCCTGACGATATTGGGCCTATCGGATTGCCCGACACGATTCAGATCACCTGCCCAAGCGGCGGTGCACCGAACGAAGACGGCACCTGCAGCTGATCATTCGAAGAATTGCGCTCTCGAAAAAGGGCCAGGAGGAGATCCTCCTGGCCCTTTTTCTTTTCTCCTCGGATCCCCCCGCTTACGGATAATCGCGCAACCGCGCCGGTTGCGCCCGGCCAGTTGATCCCAGCCCCACCAAAGTAAATTGTGCGCGCACCTCGAGTTCGTGCGGATTCGACTTGTCGACCACGGCGAACTCAAAGCCCCAACAATCGCATTGCGACAGCAGGCGCAGGCCGAAGTAGTTGTCCAGAAAATTGTTGCTCTCCAAATCCACGCGGCCGGCGTACACCAAACCGACCGTGTCGGTCAGGCGAAGCTGCACATTGCTCTCAACCTGGCGCAAGAGGCCGCTGGTGACAAAGCGATAGGTCACGCCGAGCGCGTTGCGCGTGTCCAAGCGCAGTCCGTCTTGATTGCCGTCGCGTCCGGGACCACGCACGCGAAACCCCACGCTCGCGCCCGAGACATCGCTGACGCTGGTGTCGTAGTCCATGTGGGCCCGCAGTGCGAGGAGCGGACTCGGCTGCACCCGCACCGCCAGATTCACGTCCGAGAAGTGATCAGCCGCTCCCGAGCCACCGACCGGAGCGATGCGCCGTTGCGTGTCGACGCTGTCGGTCAGCGCGACGCGCGCCAGTTCGCGAATCTCCCCACGCGCCGGCGGGGATGTTGGCGCGTCAGACGCTTCGGCTTCAGCGTCCGAGGCCTCGGGTTTCGACTTCGCGAGCAACCGACTGGCAACACCATAGGTAAACAAGCTGCGCCGATTGTCGCGGTCGACGCCATCGAACAACGCCAAGTCGTCTTGGTTCACACCGGGCACGAACGTGTAATCGAGCGCCGGTTCGATCGTGTGCTTGAGCTTCGAGATGCCAAAATGATCGAACGCGTAGACGCGGCTGAACGACGTGCCGCTCTCGGCGGTCAGATGGACCAGCTCCCGGCTGCGATTGGTAGGCAGCGAGACCGGTTGATTCGGCTGCGTGCCGTTGAGCCCATCTGTCGACGTGCCGTCGAACAGGTGGTACGCGGTCTCGCGCAGGTCGGCGCGCAACGAACCAAACACCGCCGGCGTCGCGTGGATCGGCACGACCGCCTCCGGTCGCACATCGAGCCGCAAACCATCGATTCCGCTGTGCCGCTGAAAATCCGATCCCGAAGCGTTCAGCCGCGCCAGCAGCTGATCGCCGAAGATCTGCTGCGCCCACAGCTCCGAATCGGGCGCGCGCTGCAGCACCACGTCGTCGCCGCCGGTGAGATCTTGATAGAAGGTACTCTGCGTCCGCAGCGCCGCACGATCCCACTCGCGCACGATGCCGACCTTCGACGTCGTGTACGGCAGCGTCCGGATCAACGTTTCGCGCGGCCGAGTGATCGCAAACGTGTTGATGTCGCGCACGAAGTTGTCGTCACTGACGAAGAACAGATCGGCATACGCTTGCGCGGCACCGATACTGTTGGTGTGCTCGGTGACCACGCTCCAGCGATTCTGCACCGTCGCGGAGTTGGAGCCCTTGAAGATCTCATTGAAGTACGACGGGCTGATCGCACCATGAAAGTCCCGACTGAACGCGTAGCGATAGTCGGCAACCGCGCCGATGCGCGCACTGGTTTCGAGATCCATCGCCAACGTCAGATCCTGGCTGCGATTGATCGCCCAGTAGAACGGCGCAAAAATTTGAAAGCCGCGCCGATTCGATGCGCTGAAGCGCGGCAGCAAGAAACCGCTCTGGCGCTCGCGATTGACCGGGAACGCCGCGCGCGGCAGATAGAAGACCGGCACGTCGAGGATGTTGAAGGTGCCCGCCCGCACGGTACCGTAGCCACGTAGTGAGACGTCAACTTCTTTGCCGGCAATACTCCAACTCGGCGGCCCGTCATCGCAGCGACAGGCCGTGAACTTGCCATTCTCGATGTGGTAGCTCTGCCCTACCCCTTTCTCGATGCGATCGCCGCTGAGCGAATAGTGCAGCCGCTCGGAACTCACCGTCCCCTTGTCCAACAGGCCGGTTTCCTCGTCGAGATTCAGCGCAATCGCGTCGGCAAACAAAGTTCCTTGCGGATCGCTGACGGTGACGGCGCCGCGCGCGACGACTTCGTTGGTACCGCGATTGAATCGGACTTCCTCGGCATGGATCTCGGTGTCGCCGCGCCGGATCACCACATTGCCATGCGCGCTGACCGTGTTGGTGCCCTGATCGTACGACAGCGAGGCGGCGTCGATCGCCACTTCGCCGGCGTCGTCCGCACTCGGCGCTAACACCTGCGCGCGCGCGGGCCCAGCCAGCGCCGCAGCGAGAGCCCATCCGACTAACGCTCGACGCACGCCCACCCCACTTCGATCGAGCCGCTTAGGGATGAATGGTCGCGGCAGTCCATGGACGACCGCGATCGAGTACGGGAAGCACCGCACCGATGAGAAACAACGAGCCGGTGACGAGAATCGCCCCATCTCGCGGCGTGCGCTGCCATGTCACTGCCATCGCACGGCGCGGGTCATCGATGACCTCGACCGGGCAATGAGTCCGAAACTGCGCGGCTACGCGTTCCGGCTCTTCACCTCGCGGCGGCAGCACGCTGGCAATCGTCGCCGAACGTACGAGCGGGCCAAGACGCTCTACCATCGGCTGCCAATGCTTGTCGCGCATCACGCCGAACAGCAGGTGAAGTGGCCGGTCACCAATGATGGCCGGCAACTCGCCGATCAAAGTGCGTACGCCATCCTCGTTGTGCGCCCCGTCTACAATCACCAGCGGGTCGCTCGCCACGACATCGAGTCGGCCCGGCCAACTCACGGTCGCCAACCCCGAGCGCACGGCGTCTGGCGTGATTCCAAACCGCTCGCGCACCAACGCGGCAGCCGCCACCGCCGTGGCTGCGTTGTCACGCTGAAATCGGCCCCGCAAGGCCAAGCGCGCACCTTCCAACTGCCAACCCATACCGGAAATGCGTGGCGATGCACCGCCTTCAACGCTCACTGCGCCGGCTGCGTCGATGACATCGGCGCCCTGACTCGCCGCGATGTCGCGCAGCACGCGCTCCGCCGCGGCGGGCAGGCGACCCAGAACGACCGGACGGCCTGGCTTGATGATGCCGCCCTTCTCGGCGGCGATCAGCTCCAAGGTGTCGCCCAAGTACTGTTCGTGATCGCGGCCGATTGTGGTGATCACGGCAACCTCGGGGTCAATCACGTTGGTCGCATCGAGCCGGCCGCCTAGGCCTACCTCGATCACCGCCGAGTCGACGCCGCGACGCGCAAACGCCAGGAATGCGATCACCGTAACAAACTCGAAGAACGTCAGATCGATCCCGCGCGCGGTTGCCGCGCTGCGAATCTCGCGCGTTAGTGCGACCACCTCGGTCTCTGTGATCTCGTCCGCTCCGATGCGGATTCGTTCTGTGAAGCGCACCAGGTGCGGTGACGTGTACAGCCCGGCACGCCGGCCGGCGGCCAGCAGCATCGCGTGCAGCATGGCTGCCACCGAACCCTTGCCGTTCGTGCCCGCGATGTGCACGCACGGATACCGCCGCTGTGGCTCACCGAGTGCCGTCAAGGCCAACGCGACGCGCTCGAGCTTGAAGTCCATCCCACGTGCGGTCTCGAGGTTGTACAGCCACGCGATAGTGTCGGTGTATGCGCTCATCAGCGTTCAGCCAGAATGCTCGGTACGCCCGTTGCGTATCGCGGTCTTCAGGCTGCGGATGAAGCTGCTCACGCGCTCGACCACGTCCGGCGCGCTCCCGTACTCTTCGATGATCCGCATCATCGCGGTGCCCACCACCACGGCATCGGCAAACTGCGCCACCGCCGCCGCTTGCTCGGGTTTGGTGATGCCAAACCCGACGCCAACCGGCAGCTTGGTCTGCCGCTTGACCTTCTCGATCATCGGCCGCACGTCAGCCGGCATGATCGCCTGCACTCCGGTGACACCGGTCAACGACACGTAGTAAACGAAGCCGCGCGCATGGCTGAGCACTTTGCGCATCCGATCGCTGTCACTCGTCGGCGCCAGCATGGGAATGATGTCGACTCCCGCAGCATCGGTGTGGCGGCGCAGTTCGCCGGCTTCTTCCGGCGGCAGATCCACGATCAGTGCGCCGTCGACTCCAGCGGCCGCCGCATCACGCGCGAAGCGCTCCGTCCCGTAACGAAAAATCGGGTTGTAATATCCAAAGAGGATGATTGGCATCGTCAGGCCCTGCACCCGCAGCTCCTGAACCAATTCCAGCACGCGCGCCAGCGAGACGTTCCGCTTCAATGCGCGCTGCGCCGAGCGCTGCAACACCGGTCCGTCGGCGGTTGGATCCGAGAACGGCACACCGAGTTCGAGGATGTCCGCACCGGCATCCTGCGCCGCAATCACGATGGCGCGGGTGCGTCCCATGTCCGGATCGCCAGCCATGATGAAGGGAATGAGCGCCGCCTCGCCGCGCTTGCGGAGCTGCGCGAAACGTTCCGCGATGCGACTCATTGATCGAGCTTCACGCCGAGGTAAGCCGCCACCGTGTTCATGTCCTTGTCGCCGCGGCCGGAGAGGTTGATGACAACGATCTGCTCGCGCGCCAAGGTTGGCGCCAACCGGGCGGCATAGGCAATCGCGTGCGAGCTCTCGAGCGCCGGAATGATGCCTTCGGTCTCGCACAGGAGCTGCAGCGCAGCGACGGCTTCTTGATCGGTCGCCGACACGTACGTCGCCCGACCCGAGTCCTTGAGGTAGGCGTGCTCGGGACCGACGCCGGGATAATCCAGCCCCGCAGAAATCGAGTGCGCGGTGCGCACCTGCCCCAACTCGTCCTGCAGCACGTAGGTCTTCTTGCCGTGCAGGACGCCGACCTGCCCGGCCGTGATCGAGGCGGCGTGCTTGCCGGTGTCGATTCCTTCGCCGCCAGCTTCGACACCGACCATCTTGACGTCAACATCGTCGAGAAACGGATGGAACAGCCCCATCGCGTTGCTGCCACCGCCGATGCACGCGATCAAATAGTCCGGCAATCGGCCCTCATGCTGGCGGATCTGCCGGCGCGCCTCGGTGCCGATCACCGACTGGAAGTCGCGCACCAACATCGGATACGGGTGCGCCGACATGGTCGAGCCGACCAGATAGTAGGTGGTCGCGACGTTGGTCACCCAGTCGCGCAGCGCTTCATTGATCGCGTCCTTGAGCGTGCAACTGCCGCTCTCAACCGAGTGCACCCTCGCGCCGAGCAACTTCATGCGGAAGACGTTGAGCGACTGCCGCTGCACGTCTTCGCTGCCCATGAACACTTCACACGGCAATCCGAAGAGCGCACAGACAGTCGCGGTGGCGACGCCGTGTTGACCCGCGCCGGTCTCTGCGATTATGCGCTGCTTCCCCATGCGGCTGGCCAGCAGCGCTTGGCCGAGGGCGTTGTTGATCTTGTGCGAACCGGTATGACAGAGATCCTCGCGCTTGAGATAGATCTTCGCTCCGCCGAGTCGCTCGCTCAGGTGCTTCGCGAAGTACAGCGGCGTCGGTCGCCCGGCGTAGTCGGCGAGGTGATACTTGAGGTCGCGATGAAACTCCGCATTGCGGCGGATCTGGCGATACGCCGTCTCCAACTCCAGCAGCGCCGGCATGAGCGTTTCCGCGACATACCGGCCACCGTAGATGCCGAAATGGCCGTGCGTATCAGGCAGTCTGTGCATTGGCGATGAACCTCTTCATCAGTTCGGCGTCTTTGATCCCCGGCTGCCGTTCCACTCCGCTCGCAACGTCCACCGCCAGCGGTCGCACCGCCCGCACCGCGTCGGCGACGTTGTCGGCGGTCAAGCCGCCGGCCAAGATCAAGCGCGACCGATCGCACGCAGCCGCCCATTCCCACGTGAATGCTCTTCCGGTCCCCCCTGGGTGCCCCTCCACATAGGCATCCAGCAAGATGAAATCAACGGGGTACTGCGCCGCCGCAGACACCGATTCGCGATCGCGCAGGCGTAACGCCTTGATCACCTTCAGCGACCAGCCCGCGCAATCGCTCGGAGATTCCTCGCCGTGAAACTGCACTGCCCGCAGGCCGACGCGTTCGGCAATCTCCGCCACACGCGCGCGCGCTTCGTTGACGAAAACGCCAACGCCACACACCGACGCCGGCAGCGTTGCAATGATGGCCTGCGCGGTCTCGACGTTCACACAGCGCGGACTGCGCGCATAAAAGTTCACGCCGATCGCCGCGGCGCCCGCCGCAACCGCCGCACGCGCATCTTCCACACGCGTGACGCCGCAGACCTTCACCTTCACCATCGCCACTAGCCCGTGACGCCGCGCAGCTCGTCCAACTTCACGCCCGGATCCGGCGCGCGCATGAACGTCTCTCCGATCAAGAACGCGTGCGCGCCCGCGCGCAGCAAGCGTTCGATGTCGGCGCGCGTCTCGATTCCACTCTCCGCCACCACCGTGCAGCCGGCCGGCACGCGCGGCAGCAGCCGCTCGCACGTCGCCAGCGACGTTACGAATGTGTGCAAGTCGCGATTGTTCATTCCGAGCAGCCGCGGCCGTACCGACAGCGCCAGGTCCAACTCCGCTTCGTTGTGAACCTCCACCAACGCATCAACCCCGATCATCTCCGCCTCAGCCGCCAAACTCATGAGCTGCTCGGGACGCAACGCCGCGACGATCAGCAAGATCGCATCGGCGCCGTACGCGCGCGCCTCGGTGATCTGGTACGGATCGACGACGAAGTCTTTTTCGATCAACGGAAGCGTCACGGCGGCCCGGATCATCGCCAGGTAGTCGAGCCGACCTTGAAAGAAGCGTTCGTCGGTGAGCACCGAGACCGCCGCCGCGCCATGGGTTGCATAGGCGCACGCAATGGCGAGGGGATCGAAGTCCGAGCGAATCAATCCCTTCGACGGCGACGCCTTCTTCACCTCGGCAATGATCGCACCGGGTTCGCTAACTGCCGCCACAAACCCGCGACGCGCTTCGCGATAGAGCGGACGCTCCCGCAGCGCCGCCAGCGACACTGCGCGCTTGCGCGCCGAGACTTCTTCGCGCTTGTTGGCGAGGATGTCGTCGAGGATCATGCGTTGGTGAACTCCACCATTGCCTCCAACTTCCGGCGGGCGCGGCCGCTGCCGATCGACTCACGCGCGAGCGCCACCGCATCCCGAACGCTGCTCGCACGCTCGCCGACATAGATCGCCGCCGCGGCGTTCAACACCACCACGTCCAGACGTGGCCCTGCCTCACCGTCGAGAACGGCGCGCACGACGCGCGCACTGTCTGCCGCACTCACCGGCCCCAGCAAGTCGTCGAAGCGACACGGGGTGAACCCGAGTTCCTCCGGCGCGATCCGATACGTAGTGACCGCGCCAGCGTGCCACTCGGCGATGCTGGTCGCGGCGGCGAGCGAAATCTCATCGAGACCATCGTCGCTGTGCACGACTAACGCGTGAGCGCTGCCCAACTCGCCGAGCGCGCGAGCGATCGGCTCGATCCATTGGGGCGCAAACACGCCTACCACCTGATGGCGCGCGCCGGCCGGATTCAACAACGGGCCGAGCAGGTTGAAGAGCGTCCGCACACCAAGCTCACGACGCGGGACCGCCGCGTGCTTCATCGCAGGATGAAACACCGGCGCGAAGAGAAAACCGATACCGATGGTATCGATGCACCCACCCACGCGCTCGGGCGTGAGATCCAGCTTCACGCCCAACGCTTCGAGCACATCGGCGCCGCCGACCGTGCCCGACATGGCGCGGTTGCCATGCTTCGCTACGGTGAGCCCGGCGCCGGCCACGACGAACGCCGCTGCCGTCGAGATGTTGAACGTGCCTTTGCGATCACCGCCGGTGCCACATGTATCGACGACGATCGCAGCCCGCGGCGTGATGCGCGTGGCGGCGGCGCGCAGCGCGCGCGCGGCGCCGATGATTTCGCCAACCGTCTCGCCCTTCATGCGCAACGCGATCAGCAGCCCAGCAATCTGCGCCGCCGTCGCGTCGCCGCGCATGATCCGGCCGATCACTGCTTCCATTTCGGCTGCAGTGAGATCGTGCCGATCAATCAGCCGCGTCAGGGCGTCGGATAGTTCCATTGCTCAGTCGCTCGCGCGTCCGCAGGCTCACGGAGAAGCTCCCTCTTCAGTGTCTCTCGCGCGCCACGTTGAGAAAGTTCTTCAGCAGCGCCTTGCCCTCGATGGTCAGGATCGACTCGGGATGGAACTGGACGCCTTCGACCAGCAGCTCGCGGTGGCGCACGCCCATGATCTCGCCCTCGGCGGTCCACGCGCTCAGTTCCAAGCAGTCGGGCTTGGTTGCCGGATCGATCACCAGTGAGTGATAGCGCGTGGCCTGAAACGGATTCGACAAGCCCGCGAAAATCGTCCGGCCATCGTGCAGGATCGGTGAGGTCTTCCCGTGCATGATGCGCGGCGCGCGGACGATGGTGCCGCCGAACGCCGCGCCAATGGCTTGAAGCCCGAGGCAGACGCCGAGAATCGGGATCTTGCCGGCGAAGCGCTCGATCACGGGGACCGAGATGCCCGCCTCCCGCGGCGTGCACGGCCCGGGCGAGATCACGATCATCTCGGGCGCCAACTCGGCCACCTCCGCCACCGTCAGCGCGTTGTTGCGAAACACGCGCACGTCCGCCCCCAACTCGCCCAGGTACTGCACGATGTTGTAGGTGAAGGAGTCGAAGTTATCGATCATCAACAGCATACGTCACCGCGGTTCGTGTTCGTGGCTCGTGCTCGTTCGGGGCTCGCCATCCGACACGACCACGACTCACGAGCACGGTTCACGACCTCACATCGCCTCCGCTAGGCGCACGGCGTGGATCAGCGCGCGCGCTTTGTTCACACACTCGGCATGCTCACGCTCGGGATCGGAGTCGGCCACGATACCGGCACCGGCACCGATGTAGACGGTGTTGCCGGCGACCAGCAGCGAACGGATGGTGATGCAGGTGTCCATATTGCCCGAGAAGTCGAAGTAGCCAACCGCGCCACCGTAGATGCCGCGGCGCACCGGCTCCAACTCTTCGATGAGTTCCATCGCGCGCACTTTCGGCGCCCCGCTCAACGTCCCCGCCGGGAACGTCGCGCGGAAAGCGTCGAAGCAGTCGAGTTCGGCGCGCAGATCACCGCGCACGTTCGACACCAAATGCATCACATACGCGTAGCGCTCGACTACCATGTGCTCGGTCACCGCCACGCTGCCGATCTTGGCGACACGGCCGACGTCGTTGCGGCCGAGGTCGAGCAGCATGATGTGCTCGGCGATTTCCTTGGGGTCGGTCATCAATTCCTGCTCAAATTGTGAGTCCTGCTTCTCTTCCGTGCCGCGTGGCCGCGTACCCGCGATCGGGCGTACCGTCACCTCGCGACCTTCGAGTCGCACCATGACCTCGGGCGACGAACCGAGCAACGTGTGCGGCCCCATGCGTAGGAAGAACATGTACGGCGATGGATTCACCGTGCGCAGGCAGCGATAGATGTTGAACGGGTGCGCGCGCAGGGGACACTCGAAGCGTTGCGCCAAGACCACTTGGATCACGTCGCCCGCGACGATGTACTCCTTGGCCCGCCGCACCATGGTTTCGTACTGTTCCTGCGTCAGATTGGACCCCACCGGCCCCGGTTCGCGCAACGCCAACGATCGCGGCGCTTCGACCGCCTTTTGCAAACGCGCGATCACGCGCTCCACCTTTGCGCCGGCCGCGTCGTACGCCGCGCGCAGCGCATCGCGTCCGCTGCCGGGCGTCAGGTGCGCGTGCGACACGACTTTGATCTTCTGCGCGACGTTGTCGAAGATCAACAGCGTATCGGCGAGTAACAGGTAGAGGTCCGGCATCGCGAGGTCGTCGGCCGCGCACTCGGGCAGGTGCTCGATGAAGCGAACGACATCGTAGCCGAGATAGCCCACGAAGCCGCCCGAGAAGCGCGGCAAACCCTTCACGGCGACCGCGCGATACTGGGCGAGCAGATCGCGCACGGCGCTGAGCGGATCGGCGACCTCGCGTTCTTCGGGCGGTTGGCCGGCACGTTCGAAGGTGAGGCGCGTGCCCTTGCTGCGCACGATCAATTCGGGTGCCGCGCCGAGAAAACTGTAGCGTGCCCACTTCTCGTTGCCTTCGACGCTCTCGAGCAGAAAGGCATCGCCGCCCTCGTCGATCTTGAGAAAGGCCGACACCGGCGTTTCGAGATCAGCGAGGATCTCGCGATACACCGGCACCAGATTGCCCTGCTCCGCCAAGCGGCAGAACTCGTCGAACTCAGGCGTGTACATTGGTCGTGACTCGTGGCTCGTGACTCGTGAGTCGTAAATCGTGATTCGTATCTGGCCGACCCCTTCTGCCTACTGCTTACTGCTTACTGCTTACTGCCTACTGCCTACTGTACTGCTCTTCCCTACTGCGATGTCACGTAGGCCGCTTCGAGTCCTTCCAAATTCTTCAGGCGCTGCTCCATCTCCTGTGCGCGGTCGTGGTTGGAGAAGCGGCCCACACGGACGCGGTACCACGTTTGCCCACGCATCGGCGCTTGCAACGTGTAAGCGTCGTAGCCTTTCGCGAGCAGGCGACGCGCGAGCGCCGTGGCCTGATTCGGATCGGTCGTGGCATAGACCTGCACCGTCCACCCGGCGTCGGCCCATTCTTGCGGCGATCGCTTTTCGCCCTTCTCCACCTTCGCCGCCGGCAGCGCGGCGGTCGGCTTTGCGGGCGCAAGCGTCGGCTTGACCAGGGCCAAAGTGGCGACGGCCTTGCCCGGCGTCGCTGTCGGCGTGGCGCGTAGCTTCATGAACGGCGTGTCGCTCGGCACCGCGTTGGCCGGCACGGCGGGAGCCACTGGCACCGCTGCTTTGGGCGCGTCGGACGCGGCGACCTCACCCGGTCCCTCTATCGCGGTGCGATCCGCAGGCTTGCGCACGATGCGTTCTTCTTGCGCCAGTCGGCGCTCGACCAAATCCTTCCCCACCCAGATGCCGAACACGAAGATCAACAACGAGGCGACCAGGAATCCCAAGGTCAACGTGAGCACCTGCCCCAAACTCAGCCCAGCGGAACGTGTGCGGCGTGCCATCATCCCCTCATCTTCATCACATGCTTTCGGGCGCGTGTACCCCTAACAGACCCAGGCCGCTGTGCAACACCTTGCGCACTGCATGCGCGAGGTAGAGGCGGGCGGCGGTGCGCGCGAGGTCATCGGTCAAGATGCGGTGCGAATTGTAGAAGCGATGAAACTCGCCCGCCAGCTCCATCAAGTAGAACACCACGCGGTGCGGCTCGAACCCGCGCGCGGCGTCTTCCACGGTATCGCTGTACCGCGCCAGTAACTTCATCACGGCGAGCTCTTCCGGTGCGGTCAACGTTTCCAAATGCGACGCGGCGGCCGGCGCCAGCTTCGCGCCCGCGGCCGTCGCTTGCTTGAACAGGCTGTGAATCCGCGCGTGCGCGTACTGAACGTAGAAGACCGGATTGTCCGAAGACTGCTTCTTGGCGAGGTCGAGATCGAATTCGAGGTGACTGTCGGCGCGGCGGGTGAGGAAAAACACCCGCACCACGTCGGCGCCAACTTCATCGAGCAACTCATCGACAGTGACGTACTCCGCCCGCCGCGTCGACATCTTCACCTGCACGCCACCACGCGTGAGCGTGACGAACTGGTAAATGATCGAGTGGATCTTCTCCGCCGGCAGTCCCAGCGCTTTGATCGCCGCCTTCACCTCTTCGTGCTCAGCGATGTGATCGGCGCCGAGCACATCGATGATCAGATCGAACCCACGTCGCAACTTGTCTTGATGATACGCGATGTCGGGCAAGCGATACGCCGGCTCCCCGGTCGACTTCACCAGCACGCGGTCCTTATCGAGCTCGAGCGCCTCGCCGGCCAACCACACCGCGCCATCACGATCGAACGCGAGCTGACGCGCGCGCAGCGCCTCGAGCACCGCAGCGATCTGACCGCCTTTGTAGAGCGTGTCCTCATTGAAATAGACGTCGAAATGGATGCCAACGCGGCCAAGCGTCTGCTCAATGTCGGCGAAGATGGCGCGCTCGGCCACGTCTTTGAACCTGCCAGCCGCTGGCTCGTCGCGCAGGCGATCGCTGTGCTCGCTGATCAATGTGCCGGCAATCTCGCGGATGTACTCGCCTTGGTAGCCATCTTCGGGAAACGTGATCGTGTCACCGAGCTGTTCGAGATAGCGCGCTTTCACCGATTCCCCCAGGAGCTTCATCTGGCGCCCGGCGTTGTTGAAGTAGTACTCGCGCGTGACCTGATGCCCGGTGGCTTCGAGCAGTCGCGCGATCGCGTCACCCAGCACCGCGTTGCGGCCGTGGCCGACCGTGAGCGGGCCCGTCGGATTGGCGCTGACGAACTCGACTTGGACCTTCTTGCCTTGCCCGATGTCGTTGAAGGCGAGCGGACCGTCGTGCTCGCCGATGTCGGCGAGCGTGTCGCCCCAGAATTTCAGCGAGAAGCGGAAGTTGAGGTAGCCGGGCCCTTCGACGTCGACGCCTGCGAGCAAACCGTCGGGGTCAGCGATGAAGCCGTGAATCGTTTCGGCGATCTGGCGTGGGGCGCGGCGTTCGGCGCGCGCCAAGCCGAGGGCGATCGCCGACGCCAGGTCGCCGAAGGCGGGATTCTTGGGCACCTCAAAAAGCAAAGGGGGGAGGCTGTCTGACTTCAGCGCTCCCCCCTCAATGGCTTGCGATAGTGCGTGCTGAAGCAGCGCTTCAAGTCGTTTTTTCATCCTCCCAACGCCAGTATCGCCCTTCGGTCATGTTCGTATTCGTCGCTGTAGTTACGCGCAAAGATGCCCGCAGAGATAGCCCGCACCTCCCAACGAGTCAAGGTGAAGGTTGCAACAGGCGTGGAGCGGAAACGAATGCAAGTGAGCACGATCCTCACCATCCTCGTTGCGAACACCGAGCAACTGCACCAGAAGCGCTGCGCGCACTCCCGATGGGCAACTTCGAACTGGCCAGCGGCTATCAAGATACCCCGGCTCCGTCGATCATCCTCGCAAACCCGCTCGTGAGGAATCTGCACCTACGGGTGCTGCTTTACGTGCCCCGTTTTTTCGGGCAGAAGTTCGAGGCGCAATGCTTGTGCTGCTCGCTGGAAGCAGGGTTCAAGGAATTAACCAAGGCCGGGCAGCGGTAGCCGGAGCTTGCTGCCGATGAACGAGGTTCACCGCACCCAATGGAATGCCTATCACTCGGCGCCGGGTTCTGTCTGGACTGTGCACGACGCACAGATGCCCGAAGAGACTGCTCCTTGCTGTGCAGTCTGTGGGCACTGTGACTGCGAGAGCTACGACCCGGTTGCTGGGCACTGTGCCGACGACGGCGATGAATCGTGCGAGGGCCAATACTTCGCCTATGTGCACGCCGACGGGCAGGTACTCTGCGAGCAGTGCGCCGATCAAGCCGGCATCCGCATCGCCGGGTGCGATTGCCTCGACTCCGCGGACGGCCGTCCCTGACGCCAACCGCCGAACGGCCATCGCGGGCCATCGTCGCCGGACGTAACTGGATGAGTAGAGCCGCACGAGCAACGCCGGTCGTCGGGGCTCGGCCGTGAGCTAGAGGGGGCAGCAGGTGCCACGCATCTTCGACAACATCGAGCAGCAATTGCTCCCTGCGCTTCGCGAGACCATCGAGGTGTCGGATCGCACCAACTGCCTCGCTGCGCATCGAGCGATGAGTGCGAATTCTAATGCGGCGAGGTTAGCGTGAGGTTGAGCGAGTCGGATACGCGAGCCAAGCTGATCGATCCCGGGCTGCACGGGCGCGGGTGGACCGAGGATCTCATTCGCCGCGAGGAAACGGCCGGCGCCATCCAGATCATCGACGGGAAGCCGCGCAAGCAGGCGAAGGGTCGGGTCGACTACGTCTTACGGATCAAGGTCAACTCGGAGACGCAGCCCGTCGCCGTGGCACTCATCGAGGCGAAGAAAGAGGGCCTGCCGCCTACCCACGGCCTGGAGCAGGCGAAGTTGTACGCGAGCGCGAAGCGGATGAACGTGCCGTTCGTGTTCTCCAGCAACGGGCACTTGTTCGTTGAGTACGACCGCTTCACCGGACTCACGACCGATCCGCGGCCCTTGGCCGCGTTTCCGAGCCCCGCAGATCTCCGCACTCGGTACGAAGGGGCGATGGGCTTCTCGTTGGCGGACTCTGCCGCACAGCCGTTGCTGATGCGTTACGCCGGTGGCGAGGCCACGCGGCGGTACTATCAGGACGCTGCGATCCGAGCGGCGCTGGAGAAGATCGCGCGCTGCGAACGGAGCGGGCAATCGAAGCACGTACTGCTGTCGCTGGCGACCGGTTCCGGCAAGACCTTCATCGCGGTCAATTTGCTGAAACGGATCGCCGATGCCGGCCAGTTGCGCCGGGCGCTCTTTGTCTGCGACCGCGACGAGCTACGCAGCCAAGCGCTCGGTGCCTTTCAGAACGTGTTCGGTGCCGACGCCGCGGAGGTGTTCAAAGAGTCCGACGGATCGAATCACGCGCGCAACGCGCGGGTTCACATTGCCACCTATCAAACGCTCGATGTCGACAACGAGGGCGGTACGGCCAACTTCCTGTCGACGTTCTATCCCGAGAACTACTTCAGCCACATCGTCATCGACGAGTGTCACCGGTCCGCGTGGGGCAGGTGGTCGGAAGTTCTCACCCGTAACCCGGATGCGGTGCAGGTCGGGCTGACCGCGACGCCGCGACAGCTCCAACCCGGCATCCGCACTCGCGAGTACAACGCTGACGCAGAGATCCAAGCCGACAACATTCGCCACTTCGGTGCAGCGGTGTACGAATACGACATGAGCCAGGGTATCGAGGACGGGTACCTCGCGGCCTGCGAGCTGGTCCGTCGCGACATTTTCCTCGACAAGCAGGATCAGACAGAGCGTCTGACCGGCATCAAGCGGGAAGACCTGAAGGGTAAGAAGCTCACCAAGGCGACAACCGGTGAAGACGTCAGCGAGGGCGAGACGCGGGCGCACTACGTCGCCGAGAGCTTCGAGGACGATCTGGTATTGCCGGATCGGGTCAAGGCGATGGCGGCCGATCTGTTTGCGCATCTGCTCGACACCGGCGGACCGGAGCAAAAGACGATCATCTTCTGTGCCCGCGATCATCATGCCGACGCGGTAGCAGTGGCGCTCAACAATCTGTACTCGCGCCGGTGCACGGAGAACGGGAAGCCGCGACTGGAACCGTACGCGTTCAAATGCACCGCGAGTGTCTCCGGGAGCGAGTATCTCGCCGACCTACGCGGCGCGCCGCGGTCGCACTTCATCGCCACGACCGTCGACCTCCTCACCACCGGCGTCGATGTTCCGGTGGTGCGCAACATCGTCTTCTTCAAGTACGTGCGCTCGCCGATTGCGTTCTATCAAATGGTCGGGCGCGGCACGCGGCTCGATCCGCCCACCGGCAAGCTGATGTTTCGGGTGTACGACTACACCAACGCCACGCGCCTGTTCGGAAAGGGCTTCGTCACCAAGCCGTCGCCGCCGCGCGAGCGCAAGGAGCCGGGTCCAGAGCCTCCTCCGCCGATCCAAGTTGAAGGATTCGATGTACAGATCAGCGATGCCGGCCGTTACATCGTGACGACGGTCGACGGCCATGCGATGCCGGTGACCGTTGAAGAGTACAAGGAGCGATTGGCGGCGAAGCTAGTCGAGGAGGCGCCGTCGCTCGATGCGTTCCGGGCGCGCTGGATCGTGCCGCACGAACGGCGCGAGCTGCTTCAGCATCTACCTGACGGCGCGCGCTCGGCAGCGCTGGTGCAGCAGCTCGAAGAAATGACCGAGTATGATCTGTACGACGTGCTCGCTGAGCTCGGATACGGCTTGAATCCGCGCACCCGCTCCGATCGCGCCGACGCCTTCGCGTACAAGCACGCCGGCTGGCTCTCCGCCTTGCCGCCAGAGGCGGCGGCTACGCTCAATGCGCTGGCCTCGCAGTTCGCACGCGCGGGTACCGAAGGGCTGGAGAACCCGGAGGTCTTCCAAACCCCAGAGGTGGTGCGCGCTGGCGGGCTTGCTGCATTGAGAACGATTGGTAAGCCAGCCGAGGTATTGCACGAGACAAAGGAACGGATGTTCGCTGCATGACCGATCGCGCCGCAATCAACTCGAAGCTAAGCAGCGGTGCGTCGTCGCAAGGCGCGGACGTAGCCACAGCCGCAATGCAATCGGTGCGAGGGGGCTGGACACGCGTCCCCTTCGGCGATGTGTCTGAAATCGTTGCTCCCCAGGTTGATCCAACGGACCCTCGGTTCGCAGATCTCCCGCACGTGAGCGGTGAGAACATCGAGTCCGGAACGTGCCGCCTCACCCGCGTAAAGACGGCAGCAGAAGACCGCATGATCAGCGGGAAGTATCTTTTCGAGCCGGGCGATGTTCTCTATTCGAAGCTACGTCCCTACCTTCGCAAAGTAGCCGTGCCTGACTTCCGCGGCGTCTGCAGCGCAGACATGTATCCTCTACGCGTCCGGCGAGAATTCCTCGATCCACATTTTGCCGCCTGGATGTTGGTTTCGGAGGAATTTACAAAGTACGCCATCGAAGAGTCGACGAGGGCGCGCATGCCGAAACTGAATAGAGACCAGCTCTTCGCGTGGAAGGCACCGCTCCCGCCTCTCCCAGAGCAGAGACGCATCGCGACGATTCTGGGGCAGCAGATCGAGGCCCTCGATCGGGCGCTTGCGGCAGCAAAGGCTCAGATGAGTGCGGTCGACGCCTTGCCCGCGGCGTACCTACGCGCGGTCTTCCACAGCTCACTGGCAAAGGCTTGGCCGACGAGAGGGATAGGAGAAGTCGCCAAAGTGCAATCTGGATTCGCATTCAAGAGCGAGTGGTTCGCGGCAAACGGCATCCGCCTACTTCGGAATGCGAACGTTTTTCAGGGATATGTAGCTTGGGACGATGAGGTCCGGCTGCCGATCGAGCGGCGTGGCGAATTCAGAGAGCACGAGCTATCCGTCGGCGACATCGTTCTTTCGCTCGACCGCCCTGTCGTCTCTAATGGCCTAAAGGTCGCTCGCTTGACTGCCGCAGATGTTCCAGCGCTGCTCCTTCAACGAGTGGGACGCTTCCGCCTTAGTGGTTCCGCGGATCCAGATTACGTGTACGCTTTTCTCAATTCCAAAACTTTCATCGCTGCAATAACCCAACATGACTACAGCCTCGCGGTCCCGCATGTGTCGCCAAAGCAAGTTGAGGCGGTCGCGATTCCTCTGCCGCCGCTTCCTGAGCAGCGGCGCATATCGGCAATCCTGCGCGACCAGATGGCGGGAGTGGAGAGATCGCGGAAGGCGCTCCGGGAACAGCTCGACGCCATCAACGCTCTCCCGGCCGCGCTCTTGCGGCGCGCATTCAGCGGAGAGCTCTGATGAACCGGTTCCCGTGCCCGTACCTGCACGGTGACGTGGATCTCACCGACGAACGTGAACGGCACATTGCGGCCCACCATCCGGATATCGTGCCGGAGCACAGCCACCGCATCGCGGAAACGCTTGCCGACCCTGACGAGGTGCGCGCAGACTCGGACTATCCGAACACCCGCCTCTTCCTGCGCTGGTACGATGATCTGCGAGCGGGTAAGTATGTGACTGTGGCCGTGGTGTCGGATCAACCGTCCGGCACGCGACATTGGATTGTGACGGCTTTCGTAGCGCGCAAGCCGCCGAGAGGAGACATCGAATGGAAACGCCCCTGACGTTTGAGTACGACGAGGTGGGCGACATCTTGTACATCAACAAGGTTCCCCCGTACGCCGAGCAGGACAGCGAGCAGTTGGGGTACAACATCGTCGCGCGCCGCAATCCACGAACCGCGGCGATCGAGAACCTGGAAGTCTTGTTCTTCACCCGTTGGTTGTTCAAGGGCGAGCAGCGGAACATCAGCGGCCTGCGTGACCTGTTCGCCGAGCCGGGAAGTTCGGCCCACGCGTAAGATGGTGCGTGCGAGCAGAGGCTCCAACAACCTTCCCAAGGTCAGAGCAATGAGAAGCGGCACCGGAAACGGCAGCGCCAAGCGCCTCGCTACGCCGCAATCCGTCAACAGCGCGGTCAAGAGCATCTGCGACGTCATGCGCCGGTCGAACTGCGCCGGTGCCATGCAGTACGTCCCGGAGCTGACGTGGGTTCTGTTCTTGCGCATCCTCGATGAGCGCGAGGCGCGGGAAGCGGACGCTGCGGAAGCGGTCGGAGCGGAGTACACCCCTTCGATCGAGCCGCCGTACCGCTGGTGCGATTGGGCCGCGCCGTATGATGAGTCATTGCGCACCGTTGGTGACGGAAGGCCTCAAGGGTGGAAACGCAAGGAGCTGCAAGACGGATCACTCGGCAGCTTCTTTTCCTTTGTGAACGGGCTGCTGCTGCCCTTCCTCAAGAAGATGCGGGAGCGGCCCAATGCCGCGGCAAAGCAGAAGATCATCAGCGCGATCATGTCGGGCGTTGAGCGGGTGCGGATCGACACCGAGCGCAACATGCTCGACATCCTCGACAAGGTGGACGCGATCAAAGACGAAACGATCGAGCCCACGCATGTGTTCCCGCTCTCGCAGGTCTACGAGGGGTTGCTCCTCAAGATGGGTGAGAAGGGGAACGACGGCGGCCAGTTCTTCACTCCACGTGAAGTCATTCGGGCCATCGTGCGCACCGTCAATCCGCAGCTCGGTCAGACGGTCTACGATCCATGCTGCGGCACCGGCGGCTTCCTCGTACAAGCGTACCAGCACATGCAGACCGCGCTCGGCGACCGCGCTACAGGCGATCAACTCGAGACGCTGAAGCACGACACGTTCTACGGGCGCGAGAAGGACAACCTCATCTATCCCATCGCGCTGGCCAACATGGTGCTGCACGGGATCGAAGAGCCGCGTCTGTGGCACGGCAACGCCCTCACCGGCAGTGAAACCTATGGTGGTCTCTTCCAAGATGCTCCCGCGCTCTTCGACGTCGTGCTCACCAATCCCCCGTTCGGCGGCAAGGAAGGCAAAGACGCGCAGACGCGCTTCGCCTACAAGACCCGCGCGACGCAGATTCTGTTCCTGCAGCACGTGATCGATAGCCTCAAGCCCGGTGGGCGCTGCGGCATGGTGTTGGATGAAGGCGTGCTCTTTCGCACCAACGAGACCGCCTTCGTGCAGACCAAGCGCAAGCTGCTGGACGCGTGTGATCTGTGGTGCATCGTCAGCCTGCCGCAGGGTGTGTTCACGGCCGCGGGTGGGAGCAGCAAGACCGACCTGCTCTTTTTCACCAAGGGTCAACCGACCGAGCGCATCTGGTACTACGACCTGTCGGATCTGAAGGTCGGGAAGAAGACGCCGCTCACTCTGAATCGGTTCGAAGAATTCTTCCGACTGCTGCCTGAGCGCGCTGACAGCGAGCGCAGTTGGACCGTGACGCGCAAAGAGATCGACGACAGCGGCCTCGATCTCAAAGCCGTAAACCCTCGTGCCCCGGACAATGAAGACAAGCGGACGCCGGAAGAACTGCTCGCGCTGATCGAAGCAAAAGGTCGCGAGGTCGCCGAAGCATTGGCGATACTCCGGAGTCGCGAGTGATGCGGTGCCGGCGCGAGAATATAGGATGCACGCAAGCATTGGCGCGAGGCGCCCCGCGCGCTTCTTCTTCTACGGAACGCTACGCGACGCCGCGCGCGTGAACGCGGTGGTCGGCCCTGCTTCGGGTTGGCGACGAGTCGCCGCTGGTAGCATCAGCGGGCGCATGTACGACGTCGGACCGTATCCGGCGCTCCGCCCCGGGCGCACTGCCGCGGAGCGTGTGCGCGGCGTCGTGATCGAGTTCGCCAACGGCGCCGCGGCGCTGCCTCTGCTCGATGCATACGAAGAAGCCGTCGCGGCGACACTCTACGTTCGTCGCCGCTGTCGCGTGCGTCTGACTAACGGCCGGACCCTGACTGCCTGGGTGTACGTCTACAACCGCCCGGTGACCGGACTACAACGGATTGCGGGCGGAGATTGGATGCATCGCTAGGCAGGCGGTCTCCGGTGCCCTTAGCGCTGCGAGGAGACTACCTATTCACGCACGATGGCGCTGCGGACCTCGGTGGCCGAGTGGCCGCCGCTGTCGGTGAGGGCTGCGGCAATCGACAACACGCTCCCGGGTACTGCGCTCGCATTCGGCAATACGCGGATCTTCACCGTGCCACTTGGCGCCGGCAGCCCGCTCCAGACGAGCTGCCCATCGACCCCGAGTCCCGCGTTGGGCACCGTGAGTTCCGTGGCGAGTCCCGCCGGCAACGTCACCGAGAGATCGCCGCCTCCGCTGACGTTGCGATAGCGGATGAGCAGTTGCACCGTTAGCCCACGGTGTACGGCCGTCGGAGCGACGACGGAGAGCGTGAGTTCCCGCGAGGTCGCCGCGCTGGTCTCGTTGCTCGCGACCGTGTCGCGACTGGCAGCGGCGGCCGCACCAGTGCCGTCGGTAGCCGTGGCATCGGCCGAGAGGATGGCCGGCACCGACGCTTGCGGGTCGATCCGTGTCTTCACCACCAGCAGTCCCGACGGAACGGGAAGATTCAGCCACGTGAGCGACCCCGCAACGATGCGACTGGGCGCCAATGAAGTCGAGAGAACTGTGACACCCGCAGGCAGCGCAAGCGTCACCTCGGCTCCGACAGCCGCGCCGGTATAGCGAACGAGCTAGGTCATCGTTCCACCCGGCACCGCTTTCCTTGGCGCGATCAGGGTCAGAAACAGTCCTGCGCGTTGACTTGCCCGCGGGCGCAACACGTCACTCGCCGCCACTTGCCGCCCGAATGCGTCGGCAAGCGTGGCACGGTTCTCAAGCGCGCTGGCGGCGGCAAGGCCGGGGTCGATCATCGCCTTGATCGTCGCCACGCCCGCGGGGCCCTTCGGCAAGGAGCCGGCGAAGAGAGTGACCGTTCGGCCGTTCACGAGTGTGGCCGCGCTCGCTGACACGCCGCGGATCGACAGGCCGGGTGGCAGCACGCTGGTGATCACCACGTTCGACGCATCACCCTTGCACGGATTCAACCACAGGAGCTGATAGAGGATTGCGCTCCCGAGCACCTCAGTGCCGGAATGGCGTATGCGGAATTGCAGCTCGCACCCGTTCATCGGGCAGGCGACCGCTTGGTAGTCGTCAAACCCCAGCACGCCGACTTCGGTCGCCATTCCCGTCAGCTTGTCGATCGCCCACAGTTTGTTCGCGTTGAGGCCCGCGCCCGCGCCGGTGGTACCATAGAGCTGCCCGAACTTGTCGAAGCTCAGCCCGCCCATATCATCGATTGGAGCCGCCGACGGATCTTGCAGCGCTCCGACCAACGTACAGGAGCCGTCCGTCTTGTCGATGCTCGCCAACTCATCAAAGGTCCCACCCGTATTGCTCACCGCGTACAACTGGCCATCGAGCGGATCGAAGGCGAGGTCCTCGATATCATCGAGGCAGCCGCTGATCGGAACGTAGTCCTGTCCAGCGCCAAAGGCCCGCGGAATACGCGCTCCGCTGGTGGGATCGATCTGAATCAGCACGTCATCCTCGATCAGCCGCCGGTGGCTGCCGTAGAGGATGCCGGTGGCTGGTTCGAAGGTGAGGCCCTTCACATCGTCGAAGGTTACGAACCCGTCGATCCCGTCGCCGATGCCGAACAAACTTGGAAGAGCGGAGAAGGCAGCGGTCGCGCGATCGAGCGTCCCGAGACCATCGGCGGCAGCAGCGTGCAGCACGTTCCCCGCCGGCGGCAACGCAATGGCTGCGATGCTGATAGCAGTATCGGTTCGGTCCTTGGTCAAGCCGATTGTAGTCTCGAGGCCGGACGTCTTGTTGACGCTCACCAACACGTGATTGGTGTTCGAGACCGCGAAGCAAACGTTCGGGTCCAGCTGCGCGTGAGCGGCGGACGAGCCAATTGCGCCCGTGGCAACTGAACTCCCCAGCACCAGGGTGATCAAAACAAGCGGACGGTGTCGGACGGGCCAGTGCATGAAATACCCCATCTCCGCAGCGGACTCTTCTGTTCCTTGGTACCACGCGCTTCGCTACGCGAGCAACCATTATCCTGCGCCTTGCATTTCGACTCCGGCGCGTTTGGGCTTGTTACGGATGCCGTCGCGCGCTTGACTCAGCCGACCCTGAGCTATAACCCCGCACTCATTCTCGCGACTCACAACAAAGGATCTGCATGCATCGCGCGCGCTTTGGAATGGTAGTCGGTTTGCTCCTCAGTCTCGCTGGCTGCGGGGGCAATTCGTCGACGCCGGTCGTGACACCGACGGCTTCGCACACAGCGACCATCGCCGTCGCCACTACGACCCCACTACCTTCGGCAACCGCCACTCCATCGGCGACGATCACCAACACGACCACAGCCACGCTTTCGCCCACGTGTGCCTGCACGCCAACCGCTTCGCCGACACAATCATTTACGGCAACGCCGAGCGTTACCCCGATTCCGACCGGTCCGATTGCATTGTTCTCCGCCGATGCGCTCAATCCCGCGAATCCGTTTCCGAGCGATCGGCTGCTCGACGACACTGGGCACGTCCACGTCACCGGCGCGCTGATTGGCGCGGATCTGCCCGCCGATCCGACCTTCGACACGGCCCGTGATCTCTCCAACACGGTTGCGGATCAGCTCACCGCGTTGACCGGCTTTAGCACCTTCGCGCCGATTCGAGTCAAGGTCGATCGCGCGGTGATCGTGCCGGAACTTGCGCAAGGCGATGTCGTGCTTCTGCAGCTTGATACGCTTCAGGATGCACCCGTCACGGTCGTGGCGGTTACTCCCGACATCAGCGGCGACTACGCCATCGAGATTCAACCGGTCGTGCCGCTGAAGCCGAAGACTCGCTACGTCTACGCCGTCACCCGCAATGCCGCGCACGACGCGGAGGGCCACGCACTCATTGCATCAGCGGACCTCAACGCGAGGCTGCACGGCCACGGCCCCGCCGACGCAGCGACAACCACTTGGGTGGCGACGCTCGCGCCGGTGCTGAGCAAGCTGCACGAGCGCTTCGGAACTACTATCGACGATGTCGTCGCGATCGACACGTTCACCACGCAGTCGATCGCCGATGATTTGATCGCGATTCGCGACGTGTTCGACAGCGGCCGGCTGCCCGCCGCCGATCCGGTGTTCGACAACTCGCCAATCCGCGGCCTGACGCTCGGCGTGTTCGCCGAGGGTACCCCGGAGTTCCTAGACTTGATCGGCAGCGCCACGTCACCCAATGTCGCCGCGGTCGCCATCGGCGTGTTCGACTCGTACGATTTCCGCACCGCAGAGGGCATCTTCGATCCCGACCGCATTGCACTGCGCACGACGCCGAAGCAGAACCATCTCGATTTCTACATGACGATCCCGAAGGCCCCGCCACCGCCGGGCGGCTACCCGATCACGATCTTCGGTCACGGGCTCGGGGGCAGTGGTCGCAACGCGGTCTTCGTCTCACAATTGATCGGCGACGCTCCGATGATGGCAATCGGCATCTCCGATGTGCAACATGGACGGCGCGGCAGTATGGCGAACTTCTTCGTGCTCAGTAACGGCTTCATCACCCGCGAGAACTTCCGCCAGACCATCGTCGACTATTTGCAACTCGCGCGCATGATTCGCCACACCACCGTCGGCCCACTGGCGCAGGTCGACAAGACGCGCATCAACTATATGGGCGTCTCCCTCGGCGGCATCATGGGCACGCTTTACATGGGCGTCGAGCCGCTGGTGAAAGTCGGCATGCTCAGCGTCCCGGGCGGCGGATTGCCCAGCATCATTCAGTCGGTAGAGATCGGCAAACTGCTCAAACCGCTGATCGCGAACACCGCCGGCATCGCGCTCGACGACCCGCTGTTCCCGGTGTTCTTCTACCGCTTCAGTCAGCTCTCGCAGTGGTACATCGATCCGGCCGACCCGATCAATCTGGCCCCCTACATGCTCGACTCCACAAAGAGCCTGCCCGGCGTACCGCCAAAATTGATCCTGATGCACGAAGGTATCGTCGACAACGTGCTACCCAATTTCACCACTGACGCGCTCGCCTTGGCGATGGGCCTGCCTGACGCGAAGGCGACTCACGGCTGCGCGTCATCCGACGGCTGCAGCGGCATCTGGCGCTTCGTGATGACGGAGTACGGTCAGCCCGAACTCTCCGGCCACGGCGTCACCGGCCTTATCCCCGAAGCCAGCGCGCAGGCCGGACACTTCTTAGTCACCGACGGTCACGAGATCAGTGACGCGGTTCCGTAAAACTCGCTGATGGCTGGTGGCTGATCGTTACGGACGATCAACGGTCGCCATCTCTCCAACCGCCATTGGACGGCTTTGCGCAAGGAGGCCCTCGATACGATCGCTTCGCGATCTACTCGGGCAAGCGGGTGGTAGGCTCTCCAAGAAGAAACCGATTCCCCGAGTAGTCGCACTGAGGAGAAGCCGAAGGCTTCGTATCGAAGGGCGGCGTATCGAGCGGCGGCTCTTTGTGTAGAGCTGTCTATCCGCCATACGCCATCAGCAGCGAGGCGAAGCGTCGCTTCAAAACGCGACCTTCGGGACCTGCTGCGCTTCCTTCGCGGCTTCGAAGTATTTCTCCTCGCTGAACCCGAACCAGTGAGCGAACGTCACCTGCGGGATCTTCTTGATGTAGATGTTGTACTCGCGCACGGTGTCGTTGTAGCGGCGGCGTTCGGTGGCGATGCGATTCTCGGTGCCGGCGAGTTCGTCCGACAGGCGCGCGAACTGGGCGTCGGCCTTCAGCTGCGGATACTGCTCGCTGATCACCAGCAAGCGCGAGAGCGCCGAGCCCAGATTCTCGGCCGCGTCGATCTTTTCCGAGCGTGAGCCGGCACCGATCAGCTTCGAGCGCGCGTCGGCGATACGCTCGAACACTTCCTTCTCGTGTCCGGCGTAACCCTTGGTGGTCTCGACCAGATTCGGAATCAAATCGTTGCGCCGTTGCAGTTGGTTCTCCACCTGCGCCCACGTCGCGTCGACCTGCTCTTTGAGCGACACCATGGTGTTGTAACCGCAGCCGCTCACACTCGCCGCCAACAGCATCGCCAACCCGATTCGAGTGATCCGCACGCGCATCACGCAGCCCTCCCTGCGCTTGGTGTCGTCCACTGCCCGCCGCGAGTCAAGCGCCGGCCCGGATGGATTCCCGCCAGAAGCACGCGGGACTGACGGAGGGGGACAGGTGCGTCGTGATTGCTCGTCAGTATCCGAGCGCAAACAACAGGGCCGCGCGCACTTCCGTCATGCGTGGCGCGCTCAGGGTTGTGATCAACGCCCCGATGCGGCCGCGTGAGACCGTTTGCACGTGATCCAAGTTGACCACACATTCTCGGGCCATCCCATCCCCCTTGCTGAGCATCACCTCCGACGGGATCTCACGCACCGTCGAGGTGATCGGGGCGATGGTCACCTCTCCAAGATAGTCGAGCGCCGACTCGCGCGTGAGAATCACCACCGGGCGCTTCTTGTCCGGCGCCTGGAACCGATACCAGCGGACTTCACCTCGCCTCATGGTTCGGGCCACGCCTGCTCGGACTCCCAGGCGTCGAACTCCCCGCGCCGCACCGGTTTTGCGCTGTAGCCGCGACGGTGCTTTTCTTCGAGTCGACGCAAATCCAACCGGCGCAGGGCGTCGCGGAACGCTCGGCGGGCAAAACCCGAGCGCGTAGTCCCCAGCTTGCGTGCGGCCCGATCGACCTTCGCAACCAGGTCATCCTCCAACGTCATTTGTACTGTTCGCATGACCGTCGGCTATCACTATGACTGTAGCTATTCAACCCAACATTCGTAGAGCAGCGGGCGCTTTGTCGCGCCGCGCGTTGGCGCGCACGATCCGCGTCAATATCCGGCGCGCGGTGTCGCGCAAGTCCGATCCGATCGTATACTTGTGGTAGCGCGAGAAACTATGCACCACCTGCTCGATGTACAGACACAGGTCGTATGCCCGTTTGTAGATCGGAAGATGGTCGCTTCGTGCCACTACGCCCTGTGGAAAACTTTTCCCGACCGGGGGCTCACGCCCCCGGTCAAATTGTCAATCGATCAAATCATCCAATGATCAAGGGCGGACTCACAAGCCGCCGCGCACCGCCCGAACGCTGTCCGGGAGGGGCTTATAGTCGCTGTACACGTCCCCGTAGCCGAAGGTCACGACCCACGCGTAGTTCGGGGGGCTGTTGGCGGTGGTAGTGGACGACCAGTAGCCGCTGGACGCCGTACAACTGCAGGTCGTGACGGTACAGCTTGCGACGCACCCAGTGCTGAACGCCGGGCTCACCGTCGGGCCTGGGTACGCGATCTCGTAGTTCACAATGCTCTGCAACTCCTTGATGCTCGGAATGCGCCAGTCCGTGCGCCCGGCGAACCCGCCTCCCCCATTCAGCGCCGCCAGAAACGCGGTCACCATTGTCCCGTTCATCGTGTACGGCGACGTGTTCATGCCCCACGTGTAGGTGTTGTCCTTGTCGTGGATGGAGCCGTTGTCGCTCTTCTTCTCCCACATCAGGCCGGTGTTGGTGTCAGTGATCGTGCCGTCGCCGTTGTCGGTGTACGCCAGCGTCGCCCCCGGCTGCACGTCGCCGTCGGAACCCGTGCCGTACGAGGTGGTCTGCCCCGAGGCGGGAAACCCACCCGCAGACAGCGTACCGGTCACGCCGAACAGGTTGACCCCGCTCGCAATGTTCGAGGCCACCAAATCGGTATCAACGGCGCAGTAGCCGGCGCCGTTGTGATAGCCGGTAGCGATGGTTTGGTTCACTGTGCTTGGGGTGAGCGTGACGGCGCCGTTGTTCGCCATCGTGCCCGTCCCCGCGCCGCTGGCGTTGGAGAAGGTCTTCGGCGAGAGCACGTCGCCGGCCGCCGCGTTGCCGCGTTGCCGCTGGCTTGGATCACGCTGCCGTTGACGCCGAACAGGTTCACGCCGTTCTTGATGTTGCCCGACACCAAGTCGGTGTCGCCCACGCACTTGCCCGATCCATTGTGGTAGCCTGCGGCGATGACTTGATCGCTGGCGGAGGGCGTCAGCGTGACGGCGCCGTTGTTCGGCATGGTGCCGGCCACTCCACCAGCCGTGCCGTTGGAGAACGTCGTACCGGTGAGGCAGCTGCTCGCGACGGCGGTGCCGGTCGACACGATGCCACCACACTGTACACTCGGTTGTCCGTCGTCGTCCGGCCCGTCGATGGCGGCCACCACCGCATCGAGACCGGCCACCGCGTCACTGATCTTGTTCGGGTCGCTGATCGGCGGCGTGAGCGCGAGCATCGCGGTGCGCACTTCAGCGAGCCATTCCAGGGCGCGCGGGTACTGCGTGACGATCGCCTGCTGCGCCGCGCACGCGTGCGAGGCCGCCACGCAGTCGCTCCACTCGTGCAGGGTGTCGATCGAACCGTCGCCGCCGAAGTGCGTGCACCAGGTGTCGAGATTCTCCGCCTCGATCGGCTCGCTCAGGGCCGCCCCGGGTCCGAGAACGTCGGGCACGCCGTGGGTAACGTTGAGCATGCCCGGAGCGCACTTCTTGTCGATCGCCGCCGTCAGCTTCTCGCCCAAGCTCTTGCCGGTGGCGCGCGTGTCGTAGATGTTGCGAAACTGGAGCACGCAGATTACGGGCACCGGGGTGGTGAGCGGCGCGTTGGCCTTTATCACCTTGCCGGCCACCGCGTTGAGGCAGTTCGCCACGGCGTTGAGGTCATTGTCGGCGTAGGTTTTGGAGGCGGTCTTCACCGTGTTCTGGCAGGTGTTGAGGCTGGTCGCCGGCGGCGGCGGCAGGGCCGTGACCGGCCGGCCCACAGCAGGGCCCCGGTGATGGTGAGCGCTGATCGTGTTCTCATGATGGTTCCCCCTCTCTTTTTTTCGGACTGCTTTATTCGCTGCTTGCTTCTGAGTGCCGCGATGATCACGGCGGCCCTAACGGACCGCCGGACAGGCACGGAGGCCTGTCCCCACCGGATCGGATTTCGTTCCGCTCCCCCCGTCATTCCCGCAGGATTCCCCTCCGTCATTCCCGCGTGCTTCTGGCGGGAATCCATCCGGCGTCTCCATCCGCCTGGATGCCCGCCTAGTGATTGCGGGCATGACGGAACCGGGGGAAGTGGCATGCGGAAGAAAAACCGATTTGTGAAAGGGAGAAACCGCGAACGGTGGCGAAGCAACTAGTGCGTGCGTGCGTGCGTGCGTGCGTGCGTGCGTGCGTGCGTGCGTGCGTGCGAGAAGCGCGCCATCGATGCGAACGGTTCGAGGAATACTGTCGCTCCCGAGCATCGCAAGCACGGTAACCCAGTGACTCAATCAGTGTCAATCGAGATTCGTGAGGCGTGACTCGTGAGTCGGGGTCGTCGAAGCCATCCGCTCCGTAAGATCGATCGACCTGTTTGCCCGAGTTGTGAGCGGAGCGAACGCATCGAGGGCTTTTCCCTCGTGCAAAGCCCCTACGCAGTCAACAGTTGCGGCAAGCGCTCGGTACACAGCCGCGCGAACGCCTTTAGGGTCTGCAACTGGTGATTCGCTTCGCGAAAGCCGAGGCCCCAGCCGCGACCCAGGCCGCTTTTGCCGATGGAGACCGTGGCCACGTTCCCACTCGCCGTTTCCGCACGCACCGCCCAGCGCGGTACGATCGCCACTCCCAAGCCGACTCGGACCATTCCAACCACGGCTTCGAGATGATCCATTTCCATCGCGACCTGCGGAAACACCCCGGTCTCCAGCAAGATGCGCTCGATCAGGGCAAACGTCTGGCTGCGGCGCTCATAGATGAGCAATGGCTGGCCGGCGAACTCGCTCGCTTGAATGCGCTTGCGTTCCGCCCACGGATGCGACGGCGCCACGATCGCCACCAGCTCATCGCGGCCGAGATCGAGAATGCGCAACTTGGGCTGCGACACGGGCAGCGTCAGCACACCGACATCCAACTCGCCTTCGTGCAGGCGTTCGAGCGTCAGCCGTGTGTGTCCGCTCACCACGCGCAGTTCGACTTTCGGAAAACGGTCGCGAAACTCCTTAAGCACGCTCGGAAGTAAGTAGTGACACGCGGCGCCGCCGGCCCCGATGCGTAACACACCACCGCCCGCGTGCTCGTAGTCTGCGAGCACACGCTCCGCCTCGTCGATCTTGGCCAGAATCTGCCGCGCATAGTGCAGGAGAATATCGCCGGCGGCGGTCGGTCGCGCACCGGCTCCGGTGCGCGCCACCAGCTTCACGCCGACTTGCCGTTCGAGCGCGCTGATCTGCTGACTGATCGCCGACTGGCTCAGGTTCAGTCGTCGCGCCGCGCGCGTAAAGCTCGCCAGATCAACAATCGTCGCGAACGTCCGCAGTTGCTTCGTGTCCATTACGGCACTCCCTCTTCATAAGTCAGACCGATCGACGGGTTCCATCCCGCTGATGTCCTATCCACCACACCGTTGCTCGCTTCTGCAGCAGGCCGCTGCCTATGTGAGCGAGCGATAGGCACACTCGCACCGTCACGCAGATCGGTCCTCCACGGCGCAAGGCACTGAGGCTTGGGGCACGCGACCCGCGCCAATGCTGGACCTCTGCTTGCTTCTCCACAAGCAATGAACGTGCGCGCGACCCGATCGGCATTTCGAATGATCATAAGAAGCAGATCGGATGCCAGCAGCGCGGCCAGGAGGAACGCATGAGCGAGAGCGCACAACGCCGACTCGTAGTGATCGGCAACGGCATGGCTGGCGCTCGGGTGGTCGAAGAGATCTTGCAGCGCGATGCCGTGCAGTTTCGCATCGCCATGTTCGGGGCCGAGCCGTACGGGAACTACAACCGCATCCTGCTGTCGAACGTTCTCAATCGCACCCAACCCATGGAGCAAATCTTTCTCAATCCGCTGCCCTGGTATGCGGAGCGCGGCATCGCCTTGCACGCCGGAGTCAAGGCGCTGCGCATCGATCGAGCGCGCAAGGTCGTCATCGGGCGACCGATGGATTCGGCGGCGCGGCCGTACGACCTCGATGGCAGCGACGCTGCCGCCGCTGACATCGAAGTGCCGTACGATCACGTCATCATCGCCACCGGTTCGCGCCCGTTTGTGCCGCCGATGGACGGCATGGGGAAGGTGGGCACATTTCTCTTTCGCACCATCGACGATTGCGATCGCATCGCTGCGTACGCGGAGGGCTGCCGCCGCGCGGTGGTGATCGGCGGTGGCCTGCTCGGGCTCGAAGCGGCGCGCGGGCTGCTAACCCACGGCGTTGCGGTCACCGTCATCGAAGCCGCGCCTCAACTGATGATGGCGCAGCTCGATGCCGACGCCGCGGCCGTTCTCAAGACGACGATGGAGCAGATGGGCGTCGAGGTTCTGCTCGACACTATCACCACGCACATGCTCGGCGACGCCCGAGTCACCGGGCTGCGTTTCAAAGACGGCCGCACGTTCGATACCGACATGGTGGTGGTCAGCGCCGGCATCCGGCCGATCACCGAGATTGGCGGCAGCTCCGGGCTCACGGTCGAGCGCGGTATCGTCTGCGATGATCAGCTCCGCACGAACGACCCCGACATCTTCGCCGTCGGTGAGTGCGTGCAGCACCGTGGTCTCATCTATGGTCTTGTCGAGCCGATCTGGGATCAGGCCAAAACCATCGCCGACGTGATCACGGGCGTGAATCCCTCGTCCGCCTATGTTGGTTCGAAGCTGGCCACCAAGCTGAAGGTGATGGGTGTCGAACTCGCCTCGATGGGCGATGTCCGCACCACGCAGCCGGGCGACGATGTGGTCGTCTACCGCGAGCCGAGTCGCGGCGTGTACAAGAAACTCGTCGTGCGTGACAACACGCTCGTCGGCGCCGTGCTGCTGGGCGAGACCGACACGGCCGGCGTGCTGACGCAGATGTTCAGTCTCGGCACGGCCGTTCCCGAGCGCCGCGCCGATCTGCTGTTCGGCACGACCAGCGGCGCGCCCATCCTTTCAGTCTTCGACCTCCCCGAGCACGCGCAGATCTGTAACTGCAACGGCGTCTCGAAGGGCCAGATCAAGGAGGCGATTCAGATCGGCAAGTGCCGCTCGGTGTCGAAGGTCGGCGCCTGCACCAAGGCCGGCATGGGCTGCGGTAGTTGCAAGCCACTGATCCAGCAGTTCCTCGAAGTCTACGGCGGCGAGGTGCAGGACGATGATCCGAGCGAGCACTACTACGTTCCCGGCGTGCCGCTGCCAAAGCCCGAATTGATCGCTGCCATCAGGGCGCGCCGACTCATCAGCGTCAGCGCGGTGTTTCGCGAGTTGGCGGGTGGTCGTGAAGATCCCGCGAGCAAGCCCGGCCTGGCGTCGCTGCTCAAGTCACTGTGGCCGGATGAGTACGACGACGAGCGCGATGCGCGCTACATCAACGATCGCGTCCACGCCAACATTCAACGCGACGGCACCTTCAGCGTCATCCCGCGCATCTACGGCGGCGTGACTTCGGCCGCGGAGCTGCGCCGCATCGCCGACGTCGCCGACAAGTACGATGTGCCGATGGTCAAAATCACCGGGGGCCAACGGATCGACTTGCTCGGAGTGAAGAAGGACCAGCTCCCGGCGATGTGGAAGGACCTCGGCATCCCGAGCGGGCACGCGTACACCAAGGCGTTCCGCACCTGCAAGAGTTGCGTCGGCACCGACTTCTGCCGCTACGGACTCGGCGACTCGATCGCGTTGGCGCAACAGATCGAGCGCCGCTTCCAAGGGGTGGAGTCGCCGCACAAGATGAAGCTCGCCACGGCGGGCTGCCCGCGCAATTGCTCCGAAGCCTACGTCAAGGATCTCGGCGCTGTCGCGATCGGCAACGGCAAGTGGGAGATTTATCTCGGCGGTGCCGCCGGCGGCACCGTGCGCAAAGGCGATCTGCTGTGCACCGTCGACTCGCATGCCGACGTCCTCAAGTACATGGGCCGCTTCATGCAGTACTACCGCGAACACGCGAAGTACATGGAGCGAAGCTACGGCTTCGTCGAGCGTCTCGGCATCGCCCATCTGCGCGACGTGTTGGTCAGCGACAGCCAAAGCATCTGCGCGCACCTCGACGCCGAGATCGAGGCGGCCGTCGCCGCCTATCGAGATCCCTGGGCGACCGACGCCGCCGAACCCGCATACGAAGCGCAGTTCACCGGCGCGCTGCCGGTAATGAGCGAGCAAGAAGAGGCCCGGCTATGAGCGCAACCGGAGCCCATCTTGTAGGGGCGACGCATGCGTCGCCCGCAAGGGGCAACGGCCACACTCAATCGGAGGGCGACGCATGCGTCGCCCCTATCGGCCGGAGAGCGCTCGACAACACTCCGATCGACATCGGCCCGCTCGACTCGATCGCACCCGGCCAAGGGCGCGCGTTTGTGATCGCCGGCCGCACCATCGCCGTCTTCCGCCAGCGCGATGGTCGGGTCTTCGCCACTGACAATCAGTGTCCGCATCGCGGTGGACCGCTGGCGGAAGGCATCGTCGGTGACGGCAAGGTGATTTGCCCGCTCCACAACTGGAAGATCGACCTCGCCACTGGCCAATGTCTCGGCGAATCGGCGACGCTGCGAACGTACCCCGTGAGCGTGGTGAACGGACGAGTCTTCGTGAATGCGGAATGCGGAGTGCTGAATGCGGAATAGAAGAGGGCACAATCCGGATTCCGCATTCCGCACTCCGCATTCCGCATTGTTCGCGATGCTGACGACCGGGTCGCTCGTCGCGGCGATCTACTTCGGCTCGCACCGTCTCACCTACTTCGATCCGGCATTGGTCGGCTACTGTCTGGCGACGATGATCGCGTGCTTCGCCACTGTCTATCAGGTCTCGGCGTTCTGGCAGCGGCGCGCCTCGGCGTTCTATGGATGGGCGCTGGTTCGTGCGCTGCGTCGGCCCCGGCAACTGGCGGTAGTGATGCGAGGGGCCGCCCGCGATCTGGCGGCGCAGCGCTTCGTTGCGCCGCGCGGTCGGCTGCGCTGGCTTGCGCACATGCTGTTGGCGTGGGGCACGCTTGCCGGTTTCGCAGTGACGCTGCCGCTGGTGTGGGGGTGGTTGCACTTTGAGCCGGTCGGCGATCACGCGTATCGAGCGGTCGCGCTGTCGGTGTCGACGCCGCAGTTCGCCACCGACGGCGCGATTGCTTGGCTGATATTTCACGCCCTCGATCTCGCCGCCGTCGCGGTGACGCTCGGCGCCGGCTACTTCTTGGCGGCACGCGTGCGCATGCGTCGGCACCCAGGCGTCGGTGGTGGATTCCATCTCGCACCCTTGTTGCTGCTGCTCGCGGTTGCGCTCAGCGGTCTCGCGCTGCCAGTCGCAGCCGATCTTGGCCACAGCACGTTTCGCCTCGCCGCAATGACCCACGAGGCCACCGTGATTGCGCTGCTGGCCGCCCTGCCCTACGGCAAGTTGATTCATCTGTTCATCCGCCCCCTGCATCTCGGCGCGCAACTGGTCCGCGCCAGCGCCGCGCCGGTGGGCTGCCCGCGCTGCGGCGCGGCAATGGCGCCCGCCGCACAGATGCACGCGATCGAAGATCTGCTCACCGCGCAAGGTTTTCACTTCGCCGGCCATCACCAACAGTGTCCGCCCTGCCGCCGCAAGCGACTGGCGAGTGTGCACACGCAACTGTTCGGCGCGCATTTCCAACCGCAGCAAATGACGCGGCGCCTGGCGCTGGAAAAGGCGGCATAGCGATGGGCTACCTTCCGGCGTCGGCCGAGACGCTCATCGAGCAGTACGGCCCGCATCTGCAGTACGAGCCGCCCGGCGGTTTCGCCGCGCGCACGGCGCCCGATCGCAAAGTGCAGACTCATTGCTGCTTCTGCGGTCAGCAGTGCGGGGTCACGCTGCTGGTGAAGAATGAACAAGTCATCGGCGTCGAACCGTGGGAAGAGTTTCCGTTCAATCAAGGCAAGCTGTGCCCGAAGGGCGTGAAGCGCTACTTGCAAAACAATCACCCCGACCGCTTGCGTTACCCCCTAGTCCGTAGCGGTCATGGTTTCGAGCGCATCAGTTGGGATGAGGCGCTCGACCAGATCGCCGAACGGTTTCAGCGGCTGCAGGCGCATTACGGGCCCGACAGCGTCGGCGTGCTTTCCGGCGCCTCGCTCACCAACGAGAAGGCGTACCTGATGGGCAAGTTCGCGCGCGTCGGGCTCGGCACGCGCCACATCGACTACAACGGCCGGCTGTGCATGGTGGCGGCTGGCGCGGCTAACCTGAAGGCGTTCGGTCTCGATCGCGCCGCCAACCCGTGGGCCGACATCGCCAACACCGATCTGATTCTCGTCACCGGCTCCAACGTCTCCGAGTGCAGCCCGATTACGGTCGACTACATCTGGCGGGCACGTGATCGCGGCGCCAAGTTGATCGTGATCGATCCACGTCTGACCCCGATCGCGCGCACCGCCGATCTCTATCTTCCGGTCAAACCCGGACGCGACTCGGCGTTGATGAATGCGATCCTGCACGCGGTGATTCGTCTCGGCGGCGTCGACCACGATTTCGTCGCCGCCCACACCGACGGCTTCGACGCCGTGCGCGACACGGTGGCCGACTACAGCCCTGAATCGATGGAACAGCTCGTCGGCATCCCGGCCGCGCGCATTCGGCAAGCGGCGGCGATGTGGACGCAGGCGCCGCGCACGATGCTGCTGCACGCGCGCGGCATCGAGCATCACACCAAGGGCGTCGACAACGTGCTGTCGTGCATCAACCTGGTGCTGGCGACCGGCAAGATCGGTAAGCCCGGCTGCGGCTACGCCACCATCACCGGGCAAGGCAACGGCCAAGGCGCGCGCGAGCACGGGCAACGCTGCAATCAACTGCCAGGCGCGCGCGACATCGAGAACCCCGAGCACCGCCAGCACATCGCCGACTTCTGGGGCATCGATGAACGCGAGCTGCCGCAGAAGGGCGCGACCGCACCCGAGATCATCGAGATGGCGCACCGCCGCGAGATTCGCGGCTTGCTCTCGCTGTGTTTCAATCCGATCGTTTCGCTCCCCGATTCCGCGTTCACCCGCGAAGCGTTGGAACGGCTCGACTGCTACGTCGTGATCGATTTCTTCATGTCAGAGACTGCTCGACACGCCGACATCATCCTGCCCGGTTCGTTGCAGGAGGAAGACGAGGGCACGGTAACGAGCACCGAGGGGCGCGTCATTCGCATCCGGCAAGCCGTCAACCCACCTGCCGAAGCGCGGCGCGATTGGAACATCATCTGCGATCTCGGTCGCCGACTCGGCAAAGGGCAATACTTCGACTTCAATTCTGCGGGTGAGATCTTCGATGAGCTGCGGCGCGCGTCACACGGCGGCAAGGCCGACTACTTCGGCATCAGCTACGAAAAGATCGAGCGACAGATGGGCGTGTTCTGGCCCTGCCCGACGGCGGCGCATCCCGGCACACCGCGACTGTTCGAAGGCGGACAGTTCGCGCATCCCGACGGCCGCGCGCGCTTTCACGCCATCGAGTACCGTCCACCGGCGGAAGACACCGACGACGAATATCCGATCCTGCTGACGACCGGGCGGGTGGTGTCGCAATTTTTGTCGGGAACGCAGACGCGGCGCATCGGCCCGCTAGTCGATCAGTGTCCGCAGCCATACGTCGAGATGCATCCGCGCCTCGCCGACCAGTTGGGCATTCGCGACGGTGCACCTGTGCACGTGATCAGCCGGCGCGGCGAAGTCACGCTGCCCGCGCTGGTGGTTGCCACGATTCGCCCCGACACCATTTTCATTCCGTATCACTGGCCGGGCGACCAGTCGGCGAATCGGCTGACGCAACGCGCCTACGACCCGATCGCCAAGATTCCCGAGTTCAAGGTGTCGGCCGTGCGTGTCGAGCGAGCGCTCGCATGACCGGCGAACTCTTCATCGATCCGCAGCGCTGCATCGGCTGCCGTGCGTGTGTGGAGGCCTGCAGCGAGTGCTCGGGGCATGGTGGCACTTCGATGATTCACCTCGACGATCTCGCGCGCACCGCCACGGTGCAAACCGCGCCGACCGTGTGCATGCACTGCGACGAGCCCGCCTGCGCCGCGGTGTGCCCCGCCGATGCGATTAGCAAAGGCCCCGACGGCGTCGTGCACACGGCGATGACCGAGCGCTGCATCGGTTGCTCGAACTGCGTCCTCGCCTGCCCGTTCGGCGTGCCGAAGTACGACGCGCGACTCGATCTCATGATGAAGTGCGACTTGTGTTACGACCGCACTTCGGTCGACCTCAAGCCGATGTGCGCCACCGTGTGTCCGTCCGGCGCCCTGTTCTACGGCACGCGCGCCGAGGTCGAAGACCGCCGGCAGGCGCAACCGCGTAACGTGTTCCAATTCGGCGACGAAGTGGTGCGCACCAAGATCAGCTACATGGTGCCAGCACATCACGAGCAGATTCGTGTCACCGAGAGCGCCGAAGTCGTGCGCTCAGTGGCGGAGCAATGTCTCGAGGAGGCAATTGTATGAAGCCCGAGAGCGAGGCCATGGGTCGGCGCGCGTTCTTGTGGACGGCAGTCGTCAGCGCGGTCGCCGCAGTCTGCGGCGAGTGGTGGGCGCAGCGTCGCGTATCGACCGGTACCATGATCGCCCCGTTTCGCATCGCTGCGGACGTGCCGCCGGGAACCGCCGTGAACTTCACTCTGCCCGGAACCACGATCCCGGGGGTGTTGGTGCGGCTCAATGACGACGAGTACGCCGCGTTCGATCAGCGCTGTCCGCATTTGGGCTGCCCGGTGCAGTGGTCGGCCGCACGCGAGCGTTTCGAATGCCCGTGTCATCGCGCCGTCTTCGACGGCCCGAGCGGCCGGGCGGTGTCGGGACCACCACGACGCGGCCTGCGACGGATTCGCGTCGAGCGTCGCGGCAGCGAAGTGTGGGCGCAGCCCGCGCACGACGACGACGATGACGATGAGGAGGGGATTGCGTAATGCGAGTACGCGAGTTTGCGCGGGCCGGCCACTGGCCGACGTTGGTGTGTGCGTTTCTCTACTTCGATCTCAGCTTCATGTTGTGGATGCTGCTCGGCGCGCTCGGCGTGTTCATCGCCCAAGAGTTCGGACTGACACCGGCCGAGAAGGGTCTGTTGGTCGCGCTGCCGATCCTCTCGGGCGCGGCGCTGCGCTTGGTGTTGGGCGCAGCCAGTGATCGCTGGGGCGCGCGGCGCGTGGGAATCGCCGGCATGCTGCTGACGGCACTGCCGCTCGTATGGGGTGGGTTCGCGATGAGCAGCTTTGCGGATGGGTTGGGGGTAGGTGTGCTGCTCGGCGTGGCGGGTGCCAGTTTCGCGGTGGCGTTGCCGCTCGCGAGTCGCTGGTACCCGCCCCGCTATCAGGGGATCGCGATGGGAATCGCCGGCGCCGGCAACTCGGGGACGGTGTTGGCGGCGTTGTTCGCGCCGCGTTTGGCGGAGCACTTCGGCTGGCGCGGTGTCTTTCAGCTCGCGCTGATCCCGCTCGTGATTGTGTTGTGCGCCTTCGCGCTGTTCGCGCGCGACAATCCGCAACAGCCGGCACGCACCACTCGCTACGCGCAGATCCTGCGCGAACGCGATCTCTGGTGGTTGAATCTTTTCTATACGATCACGTTCGGTGGCTTCGTCGGCCTCGCGAGTTTTCTGCCGATCTTCTTTTGTGACCAATACGGGTGCACACGCGTTGCGGCAGGCACCTGGGCCGCGGCGTGCGTGTTTGCGGGCAGCTTCCTCCGTCCGTTCGGTGGAGCGCTGGCCGATCGACTCGGCGGCGTACGGGTACTCGGCGTGCTGTACGTCATCGTGACCGCACTGGGCGCGCTGTTGGCGCAACTGCCGGCGTTTCCACTCGCGGTTTTCACGCTCGTTCTGATGTCCGGTAGTCTCGGCATGGGCAACGGCGCGGTGTTCCAGTTAGTCGGCAAGCGTTTCCATCGCGAAGTGGGTCTGGCCACCGGCATGGTCGGCGCGTGCGGCGGGATTGGCGGCTTCTTGCTGCCGTCAACGCTCGGCGTGCTCAAACAAGTCGGTGGCTCGTACGGCTTCGGGTTTGCGGCCTTCGCACTAGCCGCCGCGGGAGCCGCACTCGCATTGACTTTGGCGCACCGCGAGTGGCAACGCACGTGGGCGACGCATATCACGCTCGAACCGACTCCGTAGCCATGCGCGGGGTTGGTCCCCGCAAACGGAACTGAGTCGGTCATCGGCTGCGCCCTGTTCATCTCTCAATCGATCGGTGCTCGTTGTTCGAGCGCAATCCCACTCAGCCGACGATGTTGTGAGGACGTGCGAGTTGCAGTGCGCTGATCCCGTGCTTCCATGCACAACTGCGGCTGATCACCGGCTTCACTAGAAGTGATGCCATCAGGCGAGGGCCGGTGCGCATCGGCAGAGCAGTCATCGAAGCAATGGTGCGATCTTGGGCAGCCGCGGCATCGTTCGCAGTGCGGTGATGTTGTCTTGTGGTGAATCCGGCTTCCGCCCACGTGTCGTGGCCGCGGTCTTGCTCACCCCTTCCATCATGCGGAGTGAACGTGTGCCATCGGTCATTCGAATTGAGGTTAGCAGGGTTTGCGATGACGATTCGCTGCATCGACTGCGATGAATGTCGAACTGGAAGCATGGAACGGAACGCTGAGCGCTCGACGGGATAGAAGGAGAGAAGTGCATGTCACAACGTAAGGGCAAGTCAGCGCAGCAATCGCCGCGGGCCGTCTCGCGGCGGCAATTCTTGAAGATCTCGGGCGGCGCCGCGGGCATTCTGTTGGCCGGGCTTCCGCGCGGTTGGGTCGGTGGTGTCTATGCCGCCGACGGGCCAGAGACGTCCCAGGTTCGCTTCGGCATCATCGCACTCACCGATTGTTCATCGATCGTGATGGCGCACGAGCTCGGGCTCTTCAAGAAGTACGGTATCGAAGCCACCATCTCCAAAGAAGCATCGTGGGCCGTGATCCGCGACCGCATGAACCTGGGAGAGAATCAGGCGACGCATATGCTCTACGGCATGCCCTACGCGTCGACGATGGGGCTGCTCGGTTCGCCGAAGCGGCCGATGGTCATCCCCTTCTGCCTCAACCACAACGGCCAGGCGATCACGTTGACCAAGGCGCTGCGCAACCAGGGCATCAAGACTCCACAAGCACTGAAACCCCTGGCCGACGAGGCGAAACAGAAGGGCAATCCGCTGACGTTTGCGATGACGTTCCCGCCGGGGACGCACGCCATGTGGATGCGCTATTGGCTGGCAGCAGGGGGCATCAATCCGGACAAGGATGTCACCCTCATCACCATTCCGCCGCCGCAGATGGTCGCCAACATGAAGGTGGGCAAGATGGACGGCTTCTGCGTCGGCGAACCATGGAACGCGCGCGCGATCGCCGACGACATCGGCTTTACCGCAATCACCTCGCAACAGATTTGGAAGGATCACCCCGAAAAGGTGCTCGCCTTCAACGAAGAGTTCGCGGAGAAGAACCCGAAGACGCTGAAAGCCATCCTGCGCGCGATGATCGAGTCGAGTCAGTACATCGACCAGCTCGACAACCGCCCCCACGTCGCCGAGGTCGTGTCACGACCGCAGTACATCAATTGCGAGCCCGGCGTCATCCTCGGTCGGCTCCTCGGCCGCTACGACTATGGTGACGGCCGCACGGAGCAGGATCCCCTGTACATGACCTTCTACGATCGCCAGACCAACTTCCCGTGGAAGTCGCACGGGCTGTGGTGGCTCTCGCAGTTTCGGCGGTGGGGGATGATCCCGGAGGGCACCGACTACAGCGGCGTCGTCAACAAGGTACATCGGCCCGACGTGTATCGCGAAGTGACGAAGGAGCTGAGTATCGAGACGCCGGCCGAGGATGTGAAGCAAGAGACCCTGTTCGATGGCGTCGTCTTCGACCCGGCTGACCCCGAAAAGTATGCCAAGAGTTTCGCCGTGAATGGCATCGTGTGAGGTGGAGCGAGGATGAAGAAGCGAGTGGACGTTGGGGCATTGCTGTTGCCGCTCGTCGGAGTAGGTCTGGTGGTGTTCGTGTGGACGGTACTCAGCCAAACCGTCGCACCCGATCTGCCGTCGCCGTGGCGGACTTGGGTCGAATCGAAGAGCTACATCGTCCGACCGTTCTTCAAAGACGGCGAGATGAATCAAGGGATCGGCCGGTTCGCTTTTCTCAGCTTGGTGCGCGTGGCCAAGGGATTCTTTCTCGCCATCGTGATGGGTACGCCACTCGGGTTCGTGCTCGGGCTGTCGGCCTCGTTCAACCGGGCGTTCGATCCGATCATTCAAATCCTGCGGCCGATCTCGCCGCTGGCGTGGCTTCCGCTCGGACTCATCATCTTCCAGCGGTCGGAGCCGGCGGCGCTGTTTACCATCGCTGTGTGCGCCATGTGGCCGACGGTGATCAACACCGCCGTCGGGGTTCGCAGCATCAACCAAGACTATCTCAACGTCGGTCGCGTGTTGCGGTTGTCGCGCGCCAAGATGCTGCGCAAGATCATCGTACCGGCGACCCTGCCGTACATGTTCACCGGCTTCCGGCTGTCGCTGGGTATCGCGTGGCTCGTCATCGTCGCCTCCGAGATGCTCACCGGCGCCCCGGGCGTCGGCGGCTTTCTCTGGCAAGAATACAATAGCCTCGTCTACTCGCACATCTTACTCTCCATCATCACCATCGGGGTTATCGGCTTTCTGCTCGACCGCCTGATGGGCATGGCCGAGCGTCGTTTCCAAACCGCGTGAGTCGAGCGTGGGCATGGCACTGCTGACACTACGCAACGTTAGCAAGAGCTACGATACGCCGGGCGGCCGGCGACACCGGGTCTTGCACGGTCTGCACCTCGACGTCGCCGACGGCGAGTTCGTTTCGATCGTCGGCTACTCGGGATCGGGAAAGACGACCTTGGTTTCGCTCATCGCCGGTTTGATCGAGCCCGACGAGGGCGAGATTTCTCTCGGCGGCGTACCCATCGACGGACCGAGTCCGGACCGTGGCATCGTGTTTCAGAATTATTCTCTGCTCGCGTGGATGACGGTGTTCGAGAACATCTTCCTCGCGGTCGACGCCGTGTCACCGCAGCGTTCGTTGGCGCAGAAGCGAGAGCGCACCGAGCAGCTCATCCATCTCGTCAATCTTCAGCAAGCGATGGACAAGCGGCCGCGCGAACTCTCGGGTGGCATGCGGCAGCGCGTCGCCGTCGCCCGCGGGCTAGCGATGGACCCCAAGCTGTTGTTGCTCGATGAGCCGTTCAGCGCGCTCGACGCGCTCACCCGCGCCACGCTGCAGACCGAACTCGCCCGCATCTGGATGGGCGAGCGCAAGACCGTCGTAATGATCACCAACGACGTCGAAGAGGCGATTCTGCTCGCTGACCGAATCTATCCACTCACCTCGGCTCCGGACGCCACGCTTGGTCCCGGTATTCCGGTCGATATTCCTCACCCGCGCTCAAGCCGCAGTCTGAACCTCCATCCCGAATACCGCCACGTGCGCCACGCATTGGTCGACTTTCTCGTCAACCAGCGAAACGCGAGTCGTGCGTCGCACGCCACCGCGGGGAGACAGTGAACAAGCGTTTTCTCGAGCTGACCCAGCTCGGTAAGAGTTACGAGACGCCCTACGGCGCCGCTGTCATCGTGCAGGACTTCAATCTGCTCGTCGCGGAGAGCGAGTTCATCTGCATCATCGGGCATTCGGGCTGTGGCAAGTCGACCGTGCTTTCCATCTTGATGGGTCTCAGTACCGCCACGGAAGGCGGCGTCATTCTCGCTGGGAAGGAGGTCGTCGGGCCCGGCCTCGATCGCGGCGTGGTGTTCCAATCACCGTCACTGCTGCCCTGGCTGACGGTGCGCGACAACGTCTTGCTGGCAGTGGATCAGGTTCACGCACAGGAGCCGCACGCACAACGCATCTTGCTGGCTGAGCGCTACCTCGATCTCGTGGGGTTGCGTGATTCCGCGGATCACTATCCCGACGCGTTGTCAGCCGGAATGCGCCAGCGCGTTGGCATCGCGCGCGCCTACGCCCTCGAGCCGAAGGTCCTCTTGCTCGATGAGCCCTTCAGCCTTCTCGATGCGCTGACGCGCATGGAGCTGCAAGACGATCTGATGCGACTTTGGGAGCAGGAAAAGAAGACCGTGGTGATGGTGACCCACGATGTCGACGAGGCCCTCCTGCTCGCGGATCGGATCGTCATGATGACGAGCGGCCCCGCCGCAACCGTCGGCGCCGTGCTCGACGTACCGCTCGTGCGGCCGCGCCAGCGCGCCATGCTGTTCGAGGACCCCAGCTACTATCAGGCTCGCGACCGTCTGCTCGCCTTTCTCGAAGGCACGGACCGCCACGGGGCGCAAAACCTACCGGCAGGTTCGGTTGTAAACGTAGAATCAGGGTGCCAGATGGAGACGGAGGAAAATGCAAATCATCGGAACGGCAACAGGAAGACAGATCTGGCGTCGGCTCAGCATTGGGATGGTGTTGGCCGTACTAGTCAACCCAGAGGTGAGCCGAGCTGAGGTAACGCTCGATCCGATCTCGCCAAAACTGTCAGTGGCCGCCAGCCTCCGCACCCGTTGGGAGCTGTGGAACTGGTTTGAACCACACGGCACGCAGAACAACGACTACGACTTCATCGGGACGGTCGCGCGAACCTCGCTGAAGTGGAAGGACGATGCCTTCGATGTGTTCGTCGAGGCGCAGAACTCCGCACTCATCGATCTGCCCACCACGGCGTCGGCACCTCCGCCGCAGGGGAATCTGGGACTCGGCGGAGTCTATTACCAGCAGAACCGCGCGCGGAACGACGCCAGCATCTTTCTCAAGCAAGGCTACCTCACCCTCAAGCAGGTCGGCATTCCCGGGCTGACGGTGAAAGGTGGGCGCTTCGAGTTCTCCGAGGGCAATGAAGTCCTCTCCGGCGATGCGACGGTCGATTGGCTGAAGAACCAGCGCATCGCGCAACGACTGATCGGGCCGTTCGGCTGGTCGGATGTCGGCCGCGCGTTCGACGGCGGCACGGCGGCGTGGAATCAGGCGCCGTATAACGTCACGATCATGGCCTCGCATCCGACCGCGGGCGGCTTCGATCTCAACGGGATGCCTGACATCGACGATATCGACGTCGCTTACGCCGGCTTCAATCTCACCAAGTTGTTGGCGTCATCCACCACCGATGCTCGGCTCTTCTACATTTGCTACGACGACCGCCGTCATCAAGTGAAGTCGGACAATCGGCCTCTGAAAGTGCGCGCCGGCGCCGACCGCTTCGACGACATCCAGATTTCGACCGAGGGCGCCAATCTCATTCACCTGCTGCCGACCGCGGCCGGACCGATCGATGTGTTACTGTGGGGAGCGATCCAGCAAGGTGACTGGGGGTTGCTCGGTCATGACGCCTGGAGTTGGGACGTCGAAGCCGGATGGCAACCGGCGTCGTTACCCTGGAAACCGTGGCTGCGGGTTGGAGTGACGCGCAGCTCCGGCGACGACAACCCGAACGACGGCGACCACCGCACCTTCTTTCAGATTCTCCCCACGGCGCGACCCTACGCGCTCTCGACCTTCTACAACATGCTGAACACCACCGACATCTTTCAGGAAATCATCCTGAGGCCGATCCCAGGCTTGATCTCACGCACGGATGCACACGTGCTGCGCCTGACGGAGGCGCACGATCTCTGGTATCAGGGATCCGGCGCAACGCTCTCGGATTCCAACCGACCCGAAGGCTTCGGATTCGCCGGTCGGCCCGCCAACAACCTGCACGAGTTGTTCACCGTGCTGGAGACTTCACTTGGCTACGATTGGAACGCGTATCTCAACACCAGCCTGTACTACGGTCATGTCTTCGGTGGCGCCGTGGTCTCCTCGATTTTCGCCGGCGACGAGGCGGACTTCGGCTATTTCGAGATGACGCTGAAGCTCTGATCGCAATCTTGACTTTCTCCGGCTTGGCTGACGTAGTGTCGCGCTGTGCGAAACGAACGGCCCACCCTGAGCATCCCGAAAGAACAGTTCCGCTCGCTGCTGGCGGAGACCGGGCGACGCATGGGGTTGACCGAGGCAGCCCTCGGCGAGTTGGTGAAGCGTGCGCAGCTCGGGCACTGGCAGAAGAACCAAGAGATCTTCACCCCCGATGATGCGGCAGACCTGGTAAACTTTCTGGTTGCGGGGGCGGTCAAGGTGACCTGTCCATCGGGCAACGGCACGGTGTTGGTGCAGTTGGTGCGGCCGGGCCAGTTCTTTGGTCTCAATTGGTTCGCCGAGCGCGGCCGCCCGCGTCTGTTCGGCGCCACCGCGTTCACCGACTGCACGGTGGCGATGGTGACCAGCGAGATGATGGCGACTCTGATCAGCGACTCGCCGCCACAATCGGTGATGCGCATCATGTCGTACAGTTGGCGAGCGCTTAGTCGCCTGCTGTACCAGAAGTGCTGCCTGCTAGGCTTGCGCTTGGAAGACCGCCTCAAGCGGGAGTTGGGCGTGCTCGCGCGCGACTTCGGCCGCGAGCATGACGGCGGCATGCTGATCGATCTGCCGCTCACGCACGCCGACCTCGCTGAATTTGCGATCGCCTCGCGCGCCAACGTGGCGCGCGTTATGAAGCAGTTCGAGCGCAACGGTTTGGTGTCGCGCATCGGTCGCCGAGTCTTTCTCACGCCGACCTTCTTCGATCGCGATCAGAATCCCGACTTCGACCGCCTGCTCGCCACTGATTTGCTGCGGCCACCCTCGCAGCGTCTCGCCTAACACAAAGAAACCCCACGCCGCTGTGCCGAACGGCACAGGCGTGCATGGACGGGTCATCATCCTGTCTCGTATCGTGCGTGCGTACGAGCGGAGGCGGGGCGGCGACGACCATCACCAACCCAAATGGACGCCATGCAAACTTTGACCGAACTCATTGCGGAGCACTTGGGTGTCGACGCCAGCGAGATCACCGCGGAGACCAACTTCGCCGACGACCTGGGCGCCGACTCACTCGACGTCGCCGAGATCGCCATCGCGGTCGAAGACCGCTTGGGCATTACGCTCGACGACGCGGAACTCGATCGCATCCGCACGGTGGGACAAGCGGTTGAGATGCTCGACAGCAAACTGCGCCACGCCGCTGCACTACGCAGCGGGCGGTCGCGAGCATCCTGACCGGACAACGGATGAGAGGATGAAGGGGCGATGATCGACGACGCATGTTCGCTACACAGCAGCGAGGACTTCGACGAGTTTCTGTGGCCACTCACCAACGCAACCTGGCCAGTGAACTGGACGCGGCTGGCGGAGGAGCATCGCCTGCGGCGTCGCCTGCAGGAGATCCTCGCCCACGTGCACGAAACCCACGTGGCGCCGCGCCTGAGCCGACTCGGTCACGCCGCCAGCGCCGACGCGATCGCCCAGATCACCCAGAGCGTGATCGCCGGGCCAATAGACGGCAATCTGTGGGAACGCAGCTTACGCGACTTGGTGCCGCGCGCACTCCGCGACGAGTGGCAAGCGCTGTGCACTGAGTTGCGCGGCTTGTGCGATCCACCGTCGGCGGCGCGCAGTACGCGCGAGAAGCGCTAGCGCTGCTGGCGGCTCACGCCGCGGCGACCTCGATCACCGAAATCTCGCGCGGCGCGAACAGCCGGATGCGTTGCCCCGTCACCCCCAGCCCGCGATTGACATAAAGGAAGCACCCCTCCTTCTCGAACAGCCCTCGATCGAACGGCGTCACGAAGCGCGCCAGGCCGCGCGGACGGCCGCCGAACCACGGCATCGCTACTTGCCCACCGTGCGTGTGTCCCGACAGCGTGAGGCCAATCCCGAGCGCCGCCGCGTGGCTGAAAGCCTCCGGGCGATGCGACAACAACAGTACCGGCTCGGTCGCGGAGAGCTGCGACTCCAGCGCTGCGAGTCCGTCATGACGGTGAACGCCGCGCGCCCAGTCGCGTCCGACGTCATCAACGCCAACAATGTGCAAGCGCGTACCGCGCACCTCGACCGTGGCGATCGCGTTGCGCAAGATGGTGAACGGCGTGTATTGGCGCAGCTCGGCCTCGACACGGTCCGCGCCGGCATAGTGATCGTGATTACCCAGAATGGCGAAGACGCCCAGGCGAGCGTGTAGCGCCGCCAGGATCGGCAATTGCGTCGAGAGATTTGCGGCCGGTCCGTCCGCGATATCGCCGGTGATGCAGATCAGATCCGGATCGAGGGCGTTAACGCGGGCAACGAAGCGCTGCAGCTGCGCCACAGTGAGATTCTGGCCGATGTGAATGTCGCTGATCTGGGCGATGCGCAGCCCTAGCAACGCCGGCGGATAGGCGAGCGGAATACGCAACTGCGTGACCGTGAGACGCCACTGCCCAATCGTATAGCCGTAGGCAAACGCCAGCGTGATCGTGCTCACCCCGGTCACCGAGAACCAGTGAAAGAGGCCATCAATCGCCGAGCGCGCCGAGCTCATGACGACGGGCTGCGTCGTGCCGGCTTCGACCGTGAGTGCGCCCAGCAGCAACCGCATGGTCGCCCACCCCAGCGTGCTCAACCCGAGGAAGACGGCACAAAATAGCGCCGTGAACGCCACGCCCGAGTAGCCACGCAACACCCGCGCCTGCCAGCTGCGCCCGTCGCGCTGGCCACGCATGGTGCCGATCACCTTGCGATTGATCGCGTAGAGCGTGAGCGCACCCGCGAAATGAATCGGCGCCGGCAACGGATGCCCCAGCACCGACAGCAGCCACGCACCGGTGACCCACTGAGCCAGACTCACCGCCGCCAACAAGAGCGTGAAGAAGTGACCGAAGAACCACCCGACAGCAGCCTGCCACAGCTGCGCCAGCGGTGGCCGAGACGATTGTACGAACGACATGGGACGTAGAGTAACCAAAAGGATGGTCGCACGCCACCGCTAGACGCCTTGGCGACGTTTCGCTACCCTCCGGCCATGCTGCGTCGAGTGATCGTGTGCGGCACTCGTGTCGTCGTCGCCACGCTCGTCACTCTCGCGCTGCCGGCATCGGCTCGCGGCGCCGCGGCGTTTTCTTTGAACAGCAGCGCGTTTCCGCGCAAGGGTACGCTCCCCCCAAAGTATACCTGTGACGGCTCGGATACCGCCAAGGATGGCGGCGCCGCCGACATGAACGCCGGAATCTCGCCGGCGCTGCAGTGGCAAGACCCGCCGGCCGGCACCAAGGCGTACGCGCTGGTCGTCGACGATCTCGATTGGCCGAGCGGATCGCGGGTGCATTGGTTGTTGTTCGACATCCCCGCCACGGCCACGGCGCTGCCTGAAGCCGTGCCCAAGAGCGAGACGCTCGCCGACGGGAGCCGCCACGGCCGCAACGACTTCCGCAATCCGTTCTATCAAGGACCATGTCCGCCGCGCGGCGATCCAGCGCACCAGTACCTGTTCACTCTCTACGCGCTCGATGCGCCGACGGGTTTGCCAGCGGGAGCCAGCAAGTCGCAACTGATGCAAGCGATTCAGAAGCACACGCTCGCAACCGCCGAGTTGACTGGTAAGTACGCGCGCTAGTCGGTCGCGGTCCCCGCCGCTAGCGCCGGTACCGCCTCGGCGCGTGCCCGCACCATGAACGCGCTGGCGGCGATCAGGCAGACGAGCGCGCCACTGGCGAGCGCCCACGGCGTTCCCCACTGCGCCGCGACCACCCCGAGCAGCAGATTGCCAAAGGTGGCCGTGCCTTGGTGCATCAGGGTGTAGACACTCATGACCCGCCCGCGATAGCGATCTTCCACTTGCAACTGAATCAACGAGTTCGTGGAATTGAAATAGAGGATGCCACCAACTCCCACCAGCGTCAGCATTCCCAACGCCGGCCAAAACGATCGCATCGCCGAGTAAAGCAACAGCATGATCGAGAACACCATCACTGTGATCGGCAGCAAACGCCGATAGGCGTCGCGGCCGACTCGGAACGCCGCCAACACCAACCCCCCGCTGCTCGCCCCCACGCCGGCCGCGGCAATCAACAAGCCGTACTGCCACGCGTTAGCGCCCAGCACCGTGCGCGCCATCGCCGGCAGGAAGTTGCGATACGGCACGCCCACCGAGCTGATCACGCCGACCAGTAGTAAGATGGGCCGGATCGCGTCGTGCCGCCACACGTAGCGCAATCCGTCCGCGATCGCCGTGAGACCTTCCGCGTGCGGACGAGCGGGCACCGCGAACGCCGGCCGGATCGTCGCCAGCGTCCAGATCACGGCGATGTAGCTGACCGCGTTGAGCAAGAAGCAATAGCCTTCGCCCACCGCGGCGACGATCAGCCCGCCGAGCGCAGGGCCAATGACGCGCGCGATATTGAAGGCCGAGGAATTGAGCGCAATCGCGTTGCCGACGCTCTCCGGTCCGACCAACTCGACCACGAACGCCTGGCGCGCCGGCACGTCGAACGCATTGATGGTTCCCAACACCGCTGCCAGCCCGATGACCTGCCACGGCTGGATGTGGCCGCCCAACGTGAGCAGCGCCAGCGTCAGCGCCTGCACCAGCGACAGCATCTGCGTGAACAGAATGAGTCGACGTCGATTGACCCGGTCGCTGGCCACGCCGCCGAGCAACACGAACACCAGCAACGGCGCCGAGGCGGCAGCACCGAGCAATCCCAACATGAACGGCGAGCCGGTGAGCTGAATCAGCAGCCAGCCCTGCGCGGCGGTCTGCATCCAGGTACCGATCAGTGAGATCCACTGACCAATCCAGAAGCGGCGATAGGCGCGTTGGCGCAGGACGCCGTAGCCATCGAGGCGGGGCATACGATCAATATCTGTTGGCGGTAACTCGCCGTGGTCTACTGCACGCAATGGCCGCGGTCACTTCGGCTTCGGCAGAAAGTCCGGCATGTCGCTGCTGGGTTTCATCTTCCACTGCGGCGCGCGCTTTTCCAGAAACGAGCGCACGCCCTCGAACGAGTCCGGCTGCGTGCCGCTCCACCAGAATGCCCGACCTTCGACGGCCTCGGCGCGTTGCATATCGGGCTCGGCGAGGTTGCTCCAGATCAGGCGCTTGGTGATCGCCACCGACACCGGCGCGGCGTTGCGCGCGATGTCCTCCGCGATAGTGCGCGCGGTCGGCAACAGCTCAGCGTCGGGCACCACCCGGCTGAGCAAGCCGAAATCGAGCGCCTCGCGTGCGGTGAGCGTCCGCCCCGACAGCAAGACTTCAGCGGCGCGACTGACGCCGATCAAGCGCGGCAATATCCAGGTGCTGAGCGCTTCCGGCACCACGCCGCGGCGGACAAACGCGAAGGCGATCTTGGCACTCTCCGCGGCGATCCGAATGTCCCACTGCATCGCCAGCGTGATCCCGACCCCGACGGCGGCGCCGTTGATCGCGCCGATGATCGGCTTCTTCACCGCCCACGGCCGGATCGCACGGCGGCCGCTCTCCACCTGCTGTTCGAAAGTCGTCCGGCTGTCGCGACCGAAGCTGCCGCCGCCGCCCGCGAGATCGGCGCCCGCGCAAAAGCCGCGGCCGGCACCGGTCACGATGATCACGCGCACACGATCGTCCGCGTCGTAGTCGCGAAACGCCTCGTGGAGCTCGCGCCCCATCACACTGGTGAACGCGTTGAGCCGCTCCGGGCGATTCAACGTGATGGTCGCAATCCCGTCCGACTCTTCACAGAGGATCTGCTCATATGCCATTTCGTCCGTCCTACATTCAGATTGGTGACCGCAACTACTTATCGCTGTTGCGCCGGGCGCGGCAAGTAACCCTCGACTGGCGTCGAGAACATGCAGCTTTCGCGCGGAACGGCATCGGGGCAACACCTGGTGCGCACGACACCCAATCGGGTCTGCTCCGCGGTACGTATGGCCCCTTGCTTGCTCAATCGCCGAAGGGAGAGGGCTGAAACCATGGGAGAAACCTTTGTCGACAAGCGCAACACTATCGTGATGCTGCGGTGGGTGCTGATCATCGCATCAGCCTACTTGCTCTTGTTTGGGCCGGAAGGTCCCATCATGGATGGCGGGCGGGCCCTGTTTGTCGCCGCCGTGTTGGCTTCCAATGTCGTGCTCAATCGACTGCCCGAACGATGGTTGCACTCGCGCACCTTTGATTTGGCGCTGGTGGTGTTCGACACAGGCTGGCTCACCGTCAGCCTCGCCTGGTCCCCGCACGCGTCGGATGACTTCTTCATGCTGTACTTCCTCGTGCTGTTCGTGGTGGCGTTGGGCGAATCGTTGCCGATGATTGTGGGCAGTGCCAGCTTGATCACGCTGGTCTACGGCTGGGGGCTGAACCGCAGCTTCGGGTCGCAGGCGCTGACTTCAGCGGCGTTCTTACGCATCTTGTTCCTGTTCGTCGTCGCACTGTTCTACGGCTACTTCGTCACCGCATTGCGCGGCCGCCGCCGCGAGGCGAACGAGGCGCGCCAGCTTGACCGCGCCAAGACCGACCTGTTGGCCTCGATCAGTCACGACCTGCGCGTGCCGCTCGGCAACGCGGAGAACTATGCGATGATCATGCTCGATGGCCACTGCGGCCTCGTGCCCGACAAGGCTCGCACGATGCTCGCGCGGTTGCAGGCCAATCTGCGCCGCGTGTCGACATTGGTGAGCAACTGCCTCGACGCGACGCGCATTGAGAGCGGACAACTGCACCTCCAGTGCAACCCGACGCAACTCAATGACGTGATCGAGGATGCCCTGCAGCTCGAAGCCAGCGCCGCGGCCACCAAGGGCATCGCCCTCGAGCGCGAGCTGGCGCCCAATCTTCCGGTCATCGCGGCAGACTTGATGCAGCTCGGTCGCGTCGTCGCCAATCTCGTCGGCAACGCGCTCAAGTACACCCCGGCCGGTGGCCGCGTCATCGTGCGCACGCGCATGACTGAAGACGGCGTATGTCTCGACGTGGAGGACACCGGTCCCGGAATCGCCGCCGCTGAACAGCCGACGGTGTTCGACCGCTTCGAACGGCTGCGCAGCGGCACGCATCAGCCCGGCACCGGTCTCGGACTGTTCATCGTGAAAAACCTGGTGCGCGCACACGGCGGTGCCGTCACGCTCAAGAGCGCGGAGGGAAAGGGCTCGACCTTCACGGTGACGCTACCCGTGGACGATCTGGCCGCGGCGCACGCGCGCCTGGCCGCATAGAATCTCACGAGCGAGTTGCCTTTCCCCGTGGGCGTCGCTACACGCTCGCGCGGGACGACACCTGTGACGCTCGGCGCACTCATCGACGATCTCGCCCGTACCCACGGTGACCGCGTGGCGTTGATTGCGGCGCAGCGACGACTCACCTTCGCGCAACTCGCCACCGAGTCCGACGCCGCCGCCGGCGCCCTCGCGCACCTCGGTGTGTCCGCCGGAACGCGGGTCGGCGTGTTGATGCCGAATCGCCCCGAGTTTCTCACCACCGCCATCGGTGCGTGGAAACTCGGCGCCATCGTCGTCCCGATCAACACCCTCTTCCGCCTGCCCGAACTCGAGTATGCCCTGCATCACGCGGACGTCACGATATTGATCGCGGCCGCGCAGTTCTTACGCCACGACTATGCGGCGATGCTCAGCGAACTCTGCCCGGAGCTGACGCATGCGGGCGACCGGTCGCTGCACAGCTGGCGCGTCCCCTGCTTGCGTCGGGTGATCCTTTGCGGCGAGCCGCGGCCCGCTGGCGCGCTCGACTTCGACGCGTGGATCGCGTCGGCTGGTGAACCCGATCGCGACTGGCTCGCCGCCGCCGGCCGGCAGGTCACGGAAGGCGATGACGCGGCGATCTTCTTCACCTCCGGCAGCACCGCCGCACCCAAGGGCGTGGTGCACAGTCATGCCACCATGGTGCAGGCCGCACGCAACGTCGCCGATCGGCTCGGCACCACCGCCGACGATCGCACGTGGGCGTACCTACCATTCTTTTTCAACGGCGGCATGGTCGGAGTCGCCCTCGCGACGCTGGCGCAGGGCGCGACGTTGCTGTTGCAGGAAGTGTTCGAGCCCGGCGAAACCTTGCGTCTGATGCGCGATGAAGAATGCACGCTGCTATTTGCCTGGCCGCATCAAGCCCAGGCATTGATCGCACACCCGGACTTCGATCGAAACGCGCTGCGGATTCGCAAAGGACCCGGCGCCAACACGCCGTGGGCGGCGCAGTTGTTTCAGCCCGATCACCAGGCCGTCGGTACGTGGGGCATGACCGAGACCGGCCCAATGGCGTGCTCCTCGCGTTTCGATGATCCGCTGGCGCTGCGCGCCGGGGCGCATGGACGCGCCATGCCGGGGCTCGATGTGCGCATCGTCGATCCCGTCGTCGAGCCTGTCATCGATCCCGATCTCGGCGCACCGCTGCCAACCGACGCGGAAGGCGAGATCGTCGTGCGCGGCAGTAGTGTGCGCGGCAGTAGTGTGATGGACCGTTACTACAAGATACGTCCGGTCGATTGCTTCGACGCGCAGGGATTTTTCCACACCGGCGATCTCGGTCGACTCGACGCCAGCGGACATTTGCATTTCATCGGCCGCATCAAGGACGTGATCAAGACGGCCGGCGTCAATGTCGCCGCGGCCGAGGTCGAGGCGGTGCTCACCGCGCACCCGGACGTGCGGCTGGCGTGCGTCACCGCCGTGCCCCACCCGGCGCGCGGCGAGAATGTCGCCGCCTTCGTCGTGGTGCGCAGCACGGCGCTCGGCGCCGAAGCATTGCTCGACTTTTGTCGGGCACGCCTCGCCACATACAAAGTGCCGCGGCATCTCTTCTTCTGCAGCGAAGCCGATCTACCGGTGCTGGGAAGTGGCAAGATCGATCGCCAGCGGCTGCGTGCGCTGGCCGCGAAGCGTGCCCTGGCGGAGAGCAGTCCGGAGTGAGCGCGACTCACGCCGGCTTGGTCACTTTAGCGGGCGCTGTCCGGTGTACTTGTCGCGGCCCTGGTCGCGCAGTTGAGCGATGCGCTCTTCCGCATCACGAGTGGCCGCGGACTTGCGGTTGAGTAGGAAGTACAAACCGACCACGACGACCGCGGCCACGCCGATCGCTTTTCCCGGATTCGCCTGGGCGAGTTGCAGCAGCTTGTTCATGGCCACGCAGCATACGACCGACCTGGCGAGCGCTCAAGCGGTTTTTTTCATCGTCTCGACTTGACCGTCGGACGCGTGCGCGCCCCGCGCGAGTAGATCTCCAGATCGTAGGTGCCACCGCTGACATCCTCGTTCAGCAAATAATTCTGCTCGATCCAACGTTTCACCAGGGGATTGTAGGTGGTGAAATTTTCCAACCCGAATTCATGGAAGCTGCGATTGCTGACGATGATGAATTGCGGACCGTCGGCATACAGGTGCGCGGCGAATGCCTCCTCCTCCGCGCGGCCGAGCAACATGCCGGGAATCACCGTCGAGTTGTAGATGCGAGAGCGGCGTCCGGAGAGAAAATTGAGAAACCCTTCCTCGGGGAGCGCCAACAGCTCGGCGTCGGACGGCTGGGCGGCGAGGAACGCGAGCGTCCGCTCGAAGGCGCGGCCATGATCGGCATCCGTGTAGATCTCGCCGTAGGGCGTGCGCAGCGGGTAGTCCCGCCATTCGTACAAGCCGAGGATCTCACCTCTAATGGCGTAGCCGTGCAGAGCGATGACCAGCGCCACCGCCCATGCAATCAGGAGCGGCGGCGCCACCGCGCCAACCCACACAGCGAATCGCGGGAGCAGCCGGCGCGCAATCGCGGCACTGAGCAGCGCGGCGATCACGATCACTGTCGGCGCCGAGTACTCGCGCGAGTATTCGTGCAGGACAAACCCCCAACGCGCCAGCATGCCCAGCGTGAACGTGCCGACCAACAGCGTCACGGGCGCCCGCGTCGACGCCGGGGTGCGACGCAGTCGCTGCAGCGCCCATAGCACGCACGCCAACGCACCGAGCGGACCCCACCGCAGTCCCGTCAGGCCGATGCGCGCGAGAGGCGCCAGTAGCGCCGGCCACCCGAAGGCGATCATGCCGCTCAGCACCACTGTGATCGCGACCGCCGTCGACACCGCCATCACACGCGTCGGCGCGATCATCACGCCCCCAATCGCCGCCAACGCCGCGCTCGTCGTCACGACGAACCACGCGCCATCGCCGACGATCTCCGCCACCTGCGCCACGCTCGGGAATCCGACGTGGTAGAAGCGCTGGTTCCAATACTCGACGCGCGCCGCCGGGAAGATATTGTCGAACCAGGCGATGCCGAGTGCGCCCTCGCTGACCAGCCAACCGGCACAGAGCGCGACCACCAACGCGGCGCCCGCACTGAACCAGACGCCGTCGCGCGCCAGCTCACGCCAATCAAGACGCTCGCGTTCGAGCGCGCGGCCCACGCAGAAGCTGGCACCTGCGGCCGCCGCGGCGAGACCCAATTCCAGCTTGCACACCAGCGCCAGTCCGCAGCACAGCCCAGCACCGGCTAGTGGCATCATCGCTCGACGCTCCCACGCGCGCAGCAAGAGCAGCATCGCCAGCAATCCGAAGATCAGACCATACAACCCGGAGTAGCTCGGCGGGAGAATGTAATCGAACAAGTATGACCGGAAGCCACAGACGAAGAGCAACAGCCCGGCCGTCGCCGCGGCCACAGGCGCCGCGAGGGCGCGACGACACAGGCGATAGGTAAGCAGCGTCACCAGCGCACTACTCACCATGCCGCTGGCATAGAGCACATCGAGATGCACACCGAACAGCCGCATCAGTAGAGCATTGAGATACGGCGCGAACGGCGGGTACTGCGACGCGACGTCGCGATACAACACGTCGCCGGTCACCAGCCGCATCGCTAGATACGCCTCGCGCCCACAGTCGGACACGATATCGCCCCAGCGGTGCCAAGTCCGGTGCAACAGAATAACGAACAGCGTCGCCAGCGCGATCAGCGCGAGAAGATCAGCGCGCCACGCAGAACGCGGCGAATCAGCAGAAGCGGTCGAGCCAGTCACCGTGCGCTCATAGCGCACGCGCCGCAGAGGGCGCAAAGGGCGGTCCGGCGGATGTAGAAACTCGCGGCTACGTTCTCGCTTACTTCGCCGTGAAGGTACTGGTCACGACCTCGTCACCGACCAGGTCAACGTCCACTGATGCGAATGCGCTGACGCTGGCCGCGCCCATGGTGATGCCATTGGCAAGTTGGGCGCAGTTGTACGGGGTTCCGGTGACCGACGCCTTGCAGTGATCCCCAGGGTCGTTGCCACACAGATGGTCCGCGTCGATCGCGTCATCCGAGATGGCTGTACCATCGCTGGTGAGCCCACCGGCGTGCAGGACCGCCGCAGTCGTGGTGCCAGTAGTCGTGGTCAAGGTCTGCACTATGCCCTGCGCTTCGATCGGATCGTCGTCATTGCAGGGAATACCGTCTGGTCCCTTGGCCGGGACGCACGTTCCGCCACCGGTGCACGCCAAAGCATTGAGGGTGCACCGTGCGCCGGGGTTCGAACCGCCGACGCAGACCTCCGTCCTTTTCTCAGTGGCGCAGGTGCCACTGTCGGCGATGTACGCGGTAGCGGTGCTCGTAACGAGCAACGCCGATCCCATCTCGCCATACCCGTCAAAGTTGACCACCGGTCGGCTATTGCACAGCCCCGCATGCGGATGCGCTTGGCTACCATCTTCGATCACTCCATTTTGATCTGCGCAATTCTGCGCAGTGAACCCGTTCACACCGACCCAGCCGAGGACATGGTCAAGCTCGAGGTGGACGTTAACATTGTCGAGACCGTCGGCACCGCAGCCAACGATCCCGTGGCCGGAGTTGCCGGGTCCAAACGCTGGAACCTCCTTGGCGCGGATGCACGCACACACCAGACCCGTCACGCGAATTGGCTCGATTTTCACGTCAACGACCCGCACGGCAATCGGGATAGTGCCATCGGCGTTCGGCTTGCCCAGTATGTTCGCTTGACTGCCTTTCAGTGCCAACGGCAATGCAAACGAGGGGGTTTGCAGCGTCGAGCGCGACTTGGCGGGATCGAACGTCACCGTAGTCGGCGTCCCTTCGACGGTACAATTCGCCGCGCAGCCGTCCCCCCCTGTTGCCTGGCATGAACCGGCCAAACCACCGCAATCCGCGTCGCCGGTACAGAGCGCGCCGACGTTGCCTCCCGGGTGCAGGTTCCGCCGTCGTCACACTCCTCAGGCGCCTCTATGACACCATTGCCGCAGATCGGGCCACCTTCTGTCGGGGTTGCCGGCGTACCCGGCGTCGCACTTGGGCGCCGTGTCTTCGTTGGCGTTACACTCGGCGTTGGCGTCCGCGTGACACTCGGTGTCTTCGTCACGGTGGCCGTGCGCGTGACGGTCGGGGTGCGCGTGGGCGTGCTGGTCGGAGTACGAGGCGGCGCGCAGACGCACCCACTCGCACAGATGTCCGATGCGGCTTCGGCGGCGCAGCCCGCATCCCAGATCGTTCCGCAACAAAAGCTGTCGCCGATGGTTTCGCAGACGCACGCCTGGCAGGACGACTGATCGCACCCGGGGCCGCGACCGGATTCGCAGCAAGCTCCGGGTGTCGGCGTCACAGTGGGCGTCGAGGTCGGTGTCGGGGTCGGGATATGCGTGGCCGTAGAGGTCGGGGTGTCGGTCGGCGTCTCTGTCGGCGTGGGCGTGACGGTGGAGGTCTCAGTGCCCGTTGGCGTCGCCGTTGGGGTCTGCGTGGCTGTGGGGGTCGCGGTACGCGTCGGCGTCTCCGTTGGGTCACACCCGTTCAACGCGTTGTTTAGCGATACAATCAGTTCGTCGACGGTCACCTGTCCATCTTCATTCAGATCACCGGGGCACTGCTGCCCCGACGCGACCCGAACCCACAGGAGTATCCCCGTGCACGCCAATCCGACCCAAACCAACGACGCAAGCGGACGAGTAGTGACAGCAGCAAGATCCCGAAGACACACCAACCATTCCCGCATCGGACACCTCTGAGTGTGAGATGCGCGCACTAGTCGCAGACTCGGCGGGCCGAGACAAGAGAACGAAGGACGAAGGGTCTTAAGGCAGACCCTCCATCCGATTGGAGGCGCGGTGTTAGGCTGGAGCCGTAGCCGTATCGACCTTGCCCCTCGTGCTGCGATAGCTGGTCCGTTGCGGTCGCGTCCGTGGGTGTTGTAGCGACTGCATATGGCGCGTATGAACTGGACCAATCGATCGGGCGCCCAGCCCGCTCGACAGAACCCCGGGTGGCGGGTGGTTTGACAATCTCAAGCATTCAGAACTTCCATAGACAGCCTGGGTTGTGAAACCGATGCGACTCCTTGTCGGACTCACTCTGACTCTCGTGGTTACGGTCGCCCTCGCCATCCTTGGCGCGCAGATGATTCTTCCTCGCTGCGTCGCAGATGCAGGGAGATCACCCGAGGAGTGGCAACGAGAATTCGATCGCGATGCTCAGCGGGAAATGGCCTCAATCGCGCTGTCCGGCCGTCGGTTCGCCAGTGCTACGAAGCTCTCGGTCGATCGTATCTCGTAGCGGTATGCCACACCCCACAAGTCTCTCGGCGCGTGACCGTCTACCTCTCTCAGATCTGATACTTCTTCCAAATGGAGTGGTAGTTGCCCTGGTGCCCGGCGATGCCGGCGGCATTGCGATCACACCGGACGGGCGGAAGGTGTATGTGGCCAACCACTACTACGGAAAGATCTCCGTGATCGATGCCGCGACCAACGCGGTGATCAAAGACTACGGCACCAGCACCCGACCGGGCGGGATCACGCTCACTCCCGACGCGGCGTTTGCGTACGTCGCCAACCTTGAGCCGACCAATATCCAAATCCTCGACACCACCCTGGATGAGATCGTTGACTACATCGACGCGAGTCGGCGGACCGGCGTCATCGTCACCGAGCTGTGCGCCACCGCATTCACGCCAGACGGAAGTCGTGCGTATGTAACCGACCACTTCGGCGGAGGCGTGTTGCTCGTAGACGCCAACCAGCGCAAAGCGCTCTCGAAGATCTCGCTCATTGATGCCGCGCACATCTATGCGGCGGACACCTGCGGCATCGCCATGGCCCCGGACGGTCGGCTCGCTTACGTTACGAACCATACCAACAGTGCGGTTGCCGTGATCGACACGCAGACGAACGCAGTGGTTCAGCAGATCACCGTCGACGCAGCGCCTTACAACATTGCGATCGCCTGCCCCGGCGGTTGCCCGAGCGCGACGCCAACAACGACGTTCACGGTCACGCCAACCCCAACGGCCACGCCGACCGCGACGCCGACGGCTACACCCGGCCGGTGCTACGGCGACTGCGATCACGATGGCGTGGTGACGGTCGACGAGCTGATCATCGGCGTCAGAATCGCGCTACTCGGAACGCCGGTCGCGCCGTGCGCCTCGCTCGACAGCGATCACGACGGCACGATCACCGTCGACGAGCTGGTGCGCGCGGTCAACGCGGCGCTGGCAAGCTGTCGCGGCGAACCTGCCGCGGCGCGGCGCTTGTAGTTCGCCCCTCGATACGGCCGCTGACAATTCTCACCACAGACGCAGAGCCGCAGAGAGGTCGATAGAGGAGAGCTTTGGGGCACTCGACAATGGCTTTGCACAAAGCCCTGGGTCCGTCATACCGGCGAAAGCCGGTATCCAGGCTGGGCCTGGGGCGCGATTCTGGATTCCGGCTTTCGCCGGAATGACGAGTGGAGAGCCGCTCCATGCTCACGCAATCCGCTCGAAACCAGAATCCGTCATCTTCGTCCCGCGTTCTCAGCGTCTGCCATGGTTCGGTTTGTCAAGGGGCGGGATGAAAGCCACACCTCTTCTCTGCGGGGGCGGCGGGGTGGTGGTCCGCGCGCAGCCGCACCGGGCCACTGGCGTTGATGGTTGTCTCCCGGTGAACCTCCCA
>JACOST010000025.1 GCA_016178705.1 Deltaproteobacteria bacterium
ATCATCTTGGCCTGCTTCAGATTGTACGGCTTGTACCGCGCCATCCGCCCCTCCCCATCACCTCAGCCGTCCGAACATCCCCCAGATGCTCGCTGACCCTTGATTTACACCGACCCGCGCAGTTTTTCTACAGCCTCAACGTCGTGGCGCTCAGGCGCGGCGCGCTCTTCGCCGTCGCCTGGAGCGGCGAGTTAGACCGATCTTCGACTCACCTATCCACATGGTCAAAGGATGGAGACGCGCGGTCCGCAAGCTCGCCTTCGGCCAATCGTCCCGTCGCGCCTAGTCTTGCCCCTGGGTCAAGTCGTGTGGCCACGCGCATCGTTGTCAGGAACGCCACTGTGTTCTTGCTCAGCGTCCGATTCGCGACAAGATCGCGCCACACAAGTCGGATCCAAAGCTCCAGCCGCGCTCCATCTCTTACGTCTTGCTCAGCCAGCGTTTGGGTGGTCAGCCGCTGCCCCCGGAATCTGAGATAGTACTCGTATGAAAGCTCCAGTTGCAGCTTGTCATCGATCATCGAGAATGGGAGACCAAGCTCTTCTCGCACAGCGGTCAATACGAAGCCAGCGCCAGCGGACTGCGGCACGCGAAGGCGCATGACCCTGGCAAAGCGGTTGGAGTGCACGAAGACGGTAATCATTTCTGCGCCCGGTGTGAGCTGTGCCTCACAGCGATCGGCCAGGGCCGCCGGTGCAGGAATCGGGTAACTTCCCAGGTCGCGAGCAATGACGGCGTCGCTCTTGATCTGAGCGACGAGACGCAGCAATTCCTTCTCTGCATCTCGGCGCAGATCCACGTACCGCTTGGCCTTCAGAAGGGCAGGGATATCGGTGTCGTCCGTGTCGGGGAGAACCACGGGAATCAGGAAAGTTCGTCGGAGCTCGGCGTCCTTCGCGAGCCCCGCCGCCCATTCCGTTTCTACCCAATAGCGGCCGGCCGTAGCGCCGCTGAGGAGGAGCAAGAGATAGTCTGATTCGGCGAGGGCGTTATTCATCCAAAGTATGGCATTATCTCCGTACCGAATCTCGGACTGGTCGAATCTTACGTTAATCCCGAGCTTGGTCAGTGCTTCGACCAAGGACCGCGCCTGAGTCTCGTCTGGTCTCGCGTAGGAGATGAAGACCTGAGGCTGTCGACTTGGTTCTTGCTCTGCCATATCCACCTCAACGATCAGGATCGGTCTAACTACATTTCGCCTCCCGAAGGAAAGCCGCAACCCCCGCGAGTTCTCGTCAGCATAGCGTCCCTCGGGCCCATCCGCCGTGTCCTCAACAATCGCTCCGTAAATCGCATCCATAGCTCACGACGATCGCTCTCCCCTTGGGTTGCTACGCGTCTCGCCCTCGCGGGCTAGCACGCGCCGAGTCGCCGACGAACAATCGATCCGCAGGGCTCTGCACGCCGTGCCCGCCTCGGTTCAGCACGTGGGTGTAGATCATCCCTCGATACGCTTCGCTACTCGGGACGTACGGGTTGGAGAAATCGCGGTGCCCGAGTAACTCCTGCACGGTCCCAATATCGTACCCGCTCTCCAGCAGAGGCGTCGCAAAGCAGTGGCGCAACGTGTGCGGCCCCACCGGTTTTGCGATGCCGGCACGGCGGCGAGCGTCGCGAATCGCACGCTGCGGCACCGTCTCGTGGAGATGGTAGCGCTGCGGTGGGCCAAATCGGGATACGTGCAAATCTTGGCGGCGGGAAACACCCATTGCCACCCCCACTCGCGATTCGCATTCGTAACCTTCCGCGCCAGGGCGTCCGGCAACTGCACGCGACCGAATCCGGCCCTCAGATCGCGCTCGTGGAGACGACGAACGCGGGCGAGATGTTTCAGGAGGGCATCTTTCACGCCGCTCGTCAGCATGGTTACTCGATCCCCTTCGACAGGCTCAGGGCAGGCTTATTCCCCTTGCCTTCGCGCACGAGGAACTCGTTTCTCGTGAAGTCCACGTCTTTGACCCGCAACCGCAAACATTCCATCAGTCGCAACCCGGAGCCGTAGAGAATCATTGCCATGATCCACGAAACACCGTCAAGCGCTGCGAGCAGGGTCTCCACCTCTGGTCGTGTGAGCACCACCGGCAATCGCTGCGCCCGCTTGGCGCGCACCCCATCGTCGAGCTGCCCCGGATCGAGGTCCGAAGGACCCATCACGGGTTCAGTTCACTCCTGTGTCGCCGCGGCGCGGCGCTCTTGTAGCGTGGCCTGCACGCGGGCGACGTCGGCTGCCTCGAAGCGAAAGCGGCGGAAGATCAGCAAGCCGACGAAGTGCACCGTTGCCTGCAGCGGCCCGACGATCAGCAGGAGGTACCACATCGCCGTTGCGTTCTGCGGCTGATCGGGCACGTAGCCGACCAGTTCGAGTACGGCGCCGCTGATCAGGATGCCGATGGCGCTGGTGGTTTTCAGTCCCAGCGTCCAAATGCCGAAGTACGCGCCGGCACGACGCTCGCCGGTTTCCAACTCGTCGAAGTCGACGATGTCGGCCGCGCTCGACATCACCAGCGTCAGCGACCCGGTGACGATGCCGGCGCCGATCATGAACACCAACATCGCCCCACGCGCGCCCGGTTGCACGATCAGCCAGCCGAACGGGGTCACGCAACCCATGCCTAATCCCATCAGCATCGCGCGCCGTTTGCCGAAGCGCTGCGACAGGGCCAGCCATAGAGGAAACGACAACGCGAAGCTGAGGCCAAAGACCAATGCGATCACCGGAAAGAAGTCGTACATCTGCAGCCAGTACTTCACCACGATCAGTTGCACCGCTTGGCCGAGCGACGCGGCGATGGTCATCAAGCAGAAGGTTAGAAACACGACGCGGAAGTCGCGATTGCGAAAGGTGTAGCGCAGTCCGCTGAAGAAGTGTGCGAAGCTCGGCACCATGGTCGGACCGTGCGAGCGCTCGGTGACGAAACCTGGCAGCAGCGCGGCGACGGTCAGCAATACGCCGAGCACCGCGGCCATGGCCGCAAAGCCCTGCCGTTGATCTACGAAACCCTTGGCGATGGCGATCGGCGCGGTAGCGCCAACCACGCCGCCGACCACACCGAACAGGCTGCGAATCTGCACCACCGTCGTGCGCTCGTGATAGTCCTGCGCCAGCTCGGCGCCCCAGGCGATGTACGGCGTCGCGAAGATGGTGAAGAACGTGAACAGGATGGCGTAGACAACAAGCAGGTAACCGAAGGTCGCCCAATCACTCCCGGTGGGCGGGGCGAACAAGAGGTAGAAAAACAATCCCAATGGAATGGCGCTCGCCACCACGTACGGCCGCCGCCGGCCCCAACGCGAACGCGTGGTATCGGAGACGTAGCCCATCACCGGATCCGTAATGGCGTCCCACAGCTTGGCGATGGTGATCGCCAGCGCCACCAGCCGCGGCGCCAAGTGAATCACGTCGGTGTAGAAGAACAGCAGAAATTGATTGAGCGTGGCGTTCTTCGCGCTAACGGCGACTTCGCCGGTGCCGTACAGCACCTTGGCGCGGAGCGGGACTTCGCGATCAGTCATCACCGCTTGCTCTAGCGTAGCCTCGGCGCGCGTCAAAGCCGGGCACGGCCAACGGACAGTTATGGCCCCTGAGTGGTCGGCGTGGTGCGGTCGGATACAACCGTCAGGCAAGCGGATCTTGAAGTGGTGCGAGAAGAAGAAGTGGGTACGAAGAAAACAAACCGCTTCCCCGAGTAGCCGCCCCGAGTAGAAGCCGAAGGCTTCGTATCGAAGGGTGGCGTATCGAGGGGCGACATCACGAACTGTCGCGTTCGCGCAACAACGTCTCGACGTAACGGGCGATGATGTCGGTTTCGATGTTGACCGAGTCGCCCGGCTCTTTGCCGAGCAGGCAGGTGTTCTCCTGCGTGTACTGCACCAGAGACACCGCGAAGGTCGTGCTGGTCTTGTCGATGATGGTGAGGCTGGCGCCGTCGATCGTCACCGGTCCCTTCACGACCATGTAGCGGAGCAGCTCGGGGGGCGTGTGGAAGCGCGCGATGATCGCGTCGGCTTCCGGTGTAAACGACTCGATGGTCGCGAGGCCCTCGACGACGCCGCGCACGATGTGGCCGCTCAACCGATCGGTAGGGCGCACCGATCGTTCGAGATTGACACGATCGCCGACTTTGAGTCGTCCGAGATTGGATCGCCGGTAAGTCTCCGGCATCACGTTGGCGAAGAAACTATCGCTGTCCATCTCGGCCACGGTGAGATCGACGCCGTTGATCGCAATCGAGTCGCCGAGTTTCGCATCCGCCAGCACGATGCCCGCGCGGATACGCAGCACCCCGGCGCCAACTTCCATGACCTCGCCCACTTCTTCGATGATGCCGGTGAACATGACTCGCTAGATCTCCTTGCCGCGCGCGGCGATCTCGGCGAGCAGCAGCGCTTCCGCGCGGCAGTGGCGATGCCAGTCGTCGAGCTGCAGGCTCTCGTCTTCGCTGTGGATGCGTGAAAATGGATCGGACGGGCCGGTGAGCAACGCCGGCGCGCCGCCGAACGCGGCGGCGAATGGCCCGACGAACGGGATCGATCCACCGACGCCCATGTACACCGGCGGCACGCCAAAGGCCGCGGTGAGCGCGGCTTCCGCGGCAGCGAACGCCGGACCCGACGGCTCGCACACCCACGCCGGCGCGGCTTCGTGGCTCAGCTCGACGTCGACTGTCAGGCCCCACGGCGCTACCGCGCGCAGATGATCGGCCACCACGCGTTGACAGCGCTGCGGGTTCTGTCCCGGTGCCAGCCGCACGCTGATGCGCGCGGCGGCCTCGGCGAGAATCTGATTCGACGAACCGGCGATCGGGTGCGAATCAATCCCGACGATAGTAATCGCGGGCTGCATCCACAATCGCTCGAAGACGCTGTGAGCCGGATCACCGATCAAGCGGGCCTCGCCAACGATACCGCCGGCGCGGCGGAAGATCGCGTCATCGAAATGCAACGCGGCGAGGCGCGTGCGTTCAGCCGCAGTCGGCGGACGCACGTCGTCGCACAAGCCAGGCACGGCGATCGCGCCGCGTTCATCGACCAGCGTCGCCAACATCTTCGATAGCCCGAGCACGGGATCCGGCAGTGCACCGCCGAACATCCCGCTGTGCTGCGGCGCCGCGAGCGCGCGCACGCGCACCGTGAGATCGGTCAAGCCGCGCAGCATGTAGGTCAACGCTGGGCGCCCGACGCTCCAGTTGCCGGCGTCGGCGAGGACGATCACATCGGCGTGCAGTTCCTCGGCATAGCGTTGCAGGAACGCGCCGAGGTGCCCCGAGCCAATCTCCTCTTCGCCTTCGATCAGGACCTTCACGTTGCAGGGCAGGCCACCGGTCGCGCCGAGCCAGCCGTCGATGGCGCTGGCGTGCATCACCGCGCCGGCCTTGTCGTCGGCGCTGCCGCGGCCATAGAGACGGCCGTTGCGTTCAACCGGTTCGAACGGATCGGCCGTCCAGCGGTCGATGTGCCCGGGCGGCTGCACATCGTGGTGCGCGTAGAACAGCACGGTCGGCGCGTCCCCGGCATCGAGCCAGTCGGCGGCCACATACGGATGGCTGTCGTCGATCCGCAGTAGGCGGACGTGACGCAAGCCGACGTGGTTCAACGACGCGGCGACGGCTTCGGCGGAGCGCTCAACCTCGCGCGCCGGAAAGCCGGTCGCGCTGACGCTGGGAATGCGAATGAGCGATTCGAGCGTCGCGCGATGGCGCGGCAGCTCCGCATCGATGCGGGCCAGAACTTTGGCGAGATGAGGACCGCTCATGGCGGTCGACGCTACTGCCCGTCCCGGACATCGTCAAGGTGGGTCGCGCGGGTGGGTTCAGGGTGCGTCGTGAGCTTCGACGCACGCGGTGGTCCAGATCGACGCCAGCACCACCGCCGCACGGCCGAGTTGGCGCTCGATCGTGCTGTGCAGCGCGGCGTCCATGCGGCGGTAGTAGAAAGGGCTGTAGCGCCACAGACTGCCGGCCGCGGCGCGGTCGGCTTGCATGATGGTATCCACCAACGGGTAGGTGGTGACGAAGTCGGCGAAGATCACGCTGCGGACATCGTGAAGCGGCTTTGCATTCGGCAGGTGGCCGCGCAGCGCGGCTTCGTATGATTCGATGCGAGCGTCGACGATGTCGAGTTCGAGCCGCAGATGCACGCCGTCGTTGCTGGTCCGTTGGCCGTCATGGTTGACGGTCAGGTGCAACGGCTGGTGCGCATCGGCGACGTAGTGGCTGAGATAACCCGCGTCACGCACGATCGCGTCTCGGTTGTGCGTGCGGAGGTCCTCGCGGAGTTGGCGGCGCAGGCGCAGGATGACCCACGGCACGACGCCGCGCGCGTTGACCGTACGGTGATCGTAACGCGCGACGGCTTCGCGATAGGTGCGCGGGAAGCCGCTGAAGGGATACGGCATGTACGCGTCGAGATCGATGAAGTGGCGCACGGCTTCGCGCTGCCCGTCGCGATCGCGCAGCACCGTATCGGGTTCGACCGAGCGCTGCATGAGTTCCGCGCGCGCCGTGCGAAAGTGCTCGGCGCACGGCGCGGGCACGAGATCGACGGCGAGATCAGTCACCAGCCGATGCGCGCGCGCGCTCCAGCCGAAGACCGGCACCGGCGCAACGAGCAACAGCAAGAGGAGAAACGGAGCGCGGCGCACGGCTACATCCCCACGCGCGTGTAACCGATCCACCAGAAGGCGACGAACACGCTTGTCACCAGAAGTGTGAGTAGCAACGCGATCACGTCGCCGAAGCCGAACCGATATTGCTCGAAGCTGGTGCGCGGTTGTTGCGACAAGAAGCCGCGGGCTTCAAGCGCCATCGCCATCCCGTCGGCCCGACGCAACGCACCCATGAATACCGGCACCATCACCGGGACGTAGCGCCGAACGCGTTGCAACGGATTGCCTTCATCGAAGTTGAAGCCGCGGCTGCGTTGCGCTTGCACCACGGTGAAGGCGGCTTCGACGAAGACCGGGACCAAGCGAAACGCCAAGGTCATCGTAAACCCCAGCTTGTAGGGCACGCCGACGCGCGTCAGCGCGTAGGCAAACTCCTCGACCTTGGTGGTCGAAAGAAACAGCACGCCGACGGCGAGCACGGTCGCGAGTTTGAGTGACATGCCCAGAGCAAACTCGATCGCCCCGGTGCGAATCTGGATCGGACCGAAGGTGAGCCACGGCTCGCCGCGCGGGTAGAAGAGGGTCCAGATCAGCAGCGTCATTGTGAACACCATCACAAACATTACGCGCAATCGGTGCACATTCGGCCACGCGCCTGCCCAACGCACTAGGGTCATCACTCCTGCGCCGAGCGGCAGCAGCAGCGCCGGCCGCTCGTTGACGAACGCGGCGAGAAAGAAGCAGAGCATCGCCAGCACCTTCACGGTCGGGTTCAGCTCGTGCAGCGCGGTGCGGCGATCGATGTAGAGGTAGAGGCGCATAGGTTGGTGGGTGCTACGCGTCGCGCACGTGTTGCATCAGCTCATCGACTGACAGCGGAGTAAAGCCCAGGCGTCGACCGAGTCGCGTTACTTCGGGCACGCGGAAGTGACAGCGCTCGAGCAGCGCCTCCTCTGCGAAGAGATCGCGCAGCGGTCCATCGAACAGCACCTGCCCGTGGGCGAGCAATACGCCGCGCTGCGCGTACTCGGCGACCACCCACGGGCTGTGCGTGATCATTACCAGCGTCATGCCTTGGCGCTGCAGCTTGGCGACCAGATCCATCATGTGGCGCTGCTCGGGGTAGTCGAGCCCGGTGGTCGGTTCATCGAGCAGCAACACGCGTGGCCGCAACGCCAGCAGCGAGGCTACCGCCAGGCGCTGGCGCTGGCCCTTGCCGAACAGAAACGGATCGTGCGCTTCATGGCCGCGCAGTCCGACGGCGGCAAGCGCTTCGTCGACGCGCTCATTGATCTCAGCCGACCGAAGGCCGAGATTGCGGGGACCGAACGCGACTTCGTCGTGCACGGTCGAGGCGAAAATCTGATGATCGGGATTCTGAAACACGTAGCCGACTTCACCGGCGACACGGTTGAGTTTGAGATCGGTGATCGGCTGCCCGTGCAAGCGCACTTGTCCGGAGGTGGGGGTGAGCAACCCGTTGAGCAACTTGGCCAGCGTGGTCTTCCCGGATCCGTTCTGGCCGATCAGGGCGACACTGTCGCCGGTGCGGATTTCCAACGACACGGCGGCGAGCGCGGTCTGGTCGCTGTCGTACTGGTAGGTGACGCGGTCGGCGATCAAAATGGGATCCGAGGTGGATCCTGGTTGCGGCGGCGCGGGTGTATCGACACGCAACCGCGGATCGATCACCGCCGTCAGCTCGTCGAGGCTGCGGTGCGCCAGATGCACGGCGAGGCGCGCCGCGATGCGATCGACATCGGCGGGGCGCACGGCGTGACGCTCGAGACGCGCCACGTCGGGCAACAGTTCCGCCGGCGGCGCATCGGCGACGATGCGGCCGCCGTCCATCAGCACGACGCGGTCGGCATGTTCGGCGGCGGCAATCTCGTGCTCGATGACGACGAGCGTGGCGCCGGCACGCCGTAGATGATCGAGCACCGCGAAGACTTCTTGCTTACCGATCGGGTCGAGATCGGTCGTTGGTTCATCGAACACAAAGATGGGCGGACGCAACGCGACAATGGCAGCGATGGCGAGGCGTTGCTTCTCGCCCCCGGACAATGTCGTCGGGTCGCGCCGCTCGAAGCCGGTGAGCCCGACCGCCGCCAGCGCGGCGGGTACGCGCGTGCGCATTTCGGCGGGGGCGATGCCGAGGTGCTCCATGGCGAACGTGAGTTCTTGCACCACGTTGGTGGCGAACAGTTGCGCCTCGAAGTCTTGCGAGACCAGCCCGACGACGCCGGCGAGATCGGCGACGCCTTCGCTGGTCAGTCGGCGGCCGAGAATCGTGATCTCGCCGGTGAGCGTGCCAGTTTGAAACGCTGGGATGACCCGGTTCAGGCACTTCGCCAAGGTCGTCTTGCCGGCGCCGGTGGCGCCCATCACCACGATCAGCTCGCCGCGATGCACGGTCAGGTCGACATCGCGCAGCGCCGACGCATCGCTGTCCGCATAGGTGAACGACACACCCCGCAGGGCAATCGCAATGTCCGTCACACCGGCACGACTACAGCAAGGCCAATCCGATCAGCATCAACAGCACGATCGGGGCGAGGCCCAGACCGACATCGGCGGCGCGCGTGGGCGAGCCCGCGGTCGAGATGGCATCGTGGGCGAGAAACGGCAGCTCGATGCGGCCGGTGGAGAGCAGGGTGCCGGCATACATACCGCCGACGATGGCGCAGACGACGAGCGTGAGCCCGAGCGCCCGCACCGGCAGCGATCGGCGCACGGGGCTCCCGAGCACATCCAGGTAACGCAGCTTGGCGCTCTTGACGCGCGGATAAATCACCGCGAGCAAAAACGGAGTGAGCACGGCCGCGACCAGCAGGTTGTTGACGAAGATGATGTTGGCGAGCACCGAGAACGGTACGAAGCCAAGTAGATTGATGCCCCAACCGATGGTCAACGCACACGCCGCGCTGGCGAGCGCGACGACGCCGAAGAAGACGATCCATTGCAGCGGCGACTGCGGGACCGGATCGCGCTCACCCATGATCGCCGTCCACACGCGATAGGGCACGTAGCCGTAGAGGAAGTTGCCGAAGAAGCCGAAGAAATCGCCGGGCCCGAGTCCGCCGAAAAAATCGCCGATCACGTTGCCAATGGCCGATCCCCACGCGCCGGCGGGGCCAAAGAGAAACGAACAGATCACCGGCACGGCGTTGGCCGGACGAAACTCTGTGACGCCGGGGATGATGGGCAGAACTTTGAACGGAATCAGAATCGCGGCGTACAGCGAGGCGGTCATGGCGGTGAGAACCACCATGCGGGTGTTGCCCCACATGTCGATGATGTCGCGCATCGCAGCTTGCAGCTGCGCTAGCTAGCCCGCGGCGCGCGCCAGCGTCAAGGTGGCGACAGGCCAGAAGGTCGGCGCGGCGTTGCGGCCTGGCGTCCGTTTCACTATCTTCGGCTCCCTCGTGAGCTCCGCCGTCGTGATCGACCTGTCGCCATGCGCGTAATTGCCGGTAGCGCCAAGGGCCGCCGCCTCAAGACCGCGGGCGGGCGCGGCACACGACCGACGGCGGATCGCGTGAAGGAAGCGATCTTCAGCATGCTCGATTCGCGCGTTGATCTCACCGGTGCGCAGGTACTCGATCTGTTCGCCGGCAGCGGCGCGCTCGGTATCGAAGCGCTCAGCCGCGGTGCCGCCGGCGTGACGTTCGTCGAGGAAGGACGCGATGCCCTGCGCGCACTGCGCACAAATCTTGCGGCGTGCGGCTTTGCGGCGCAGGTGCGCGTGTTGGCGATGCCGGTGACCGCGGCACTGCGTCGACTGACCCAAGCGGGCACCGCGTTCGACGGCGTGCTGCTCGACCCGCCGTATGAGAAGGGACAGGTGGCGGCTACCCTCGCTGCGTTGGCGGCGGCCGCAATTGTGCGCCCCGGGGGATGGGTTGTGGTGGAACATCACCTCGACGAAGCGCCGGTACACCCAGCGTTTTCCGATTTGACGCCGACGCATCGCTATGGAAAGACGGGCGTCACCGTACTACACGTTCCCGAGGAGCCCGCCGATCGCGCCATGCAACGCAAAGCTGTCTACCCTGGTTCGTTTGATCCGATCACCAACGGCCACCTCGACATCGTCCGCCGCGCGCTCGATGTATTCGATCAGGTGGTGGTGGCCGTTGCGTACAATGCGAACAAGGATGCGGCACTGTTTTCGCCCGCCGAGCGCGTCGAGCTGATCCGCGAATCGCTCGCCGATGTCGGCGACCGCATCATCGCGGACAGCTTCGAAGGTTTGCTGGTGGACTACTGCGATCGCGTCGGCGGCACGGTAGTGATTCGCGGTCTGCGCGCGGTGTCGGACTTCGAGACCGAATTTCAGATGGCGTTGATGAACCGCCACCTCAACAGCCGCATCGAGACATTCTTCATGACTGCCAGCGAAGCCTACTTCTACACCGCCTCGCGGTTGGTGAAGGAGGTGGCGGCGCTGGGTGGCGACGTCAGCGCGTTGGTGCCCCCCGGCGTCCACGCCCGCTTGCAAGCGAAGATCAAGGCGCGCCAGCGCTAGCCTCACAGTCGTCGAAACAATCCGCCTGCATCAGACTGACGCGCCGTGGCGCGCGCTGGAAATTTGTGTTTTATGAAACCTGACATGAACCTGAACGAGCGCGTGCGCCTCATCAAGCCTTCGGCAACCATGGCAGTGACCGAGCAGGCCGCCGCGTTGCGCGCCAAGGGCATCGAGTTGATCGATTTTGGCGCCGGCGAACCGGACTACGATACGCCCGGCAACATCAAGGAAGCGGCCGTGCGGGCACTCACCGCCGGCCAGACCAAGTACACACCGGTTGGCGGCACCGCGGTGCTGAAGCAGGCGATCATAAGAAAGCTGCAACGCGACAACGGCCTGACCTACGAGGCGAGCGAGGTGATTGCGAGCTGCGGCGGCAAGCACTCGCTCTATCTGGCGTTCCAAGCGCTGTTCGGTGCTGGCGATGAGGTCATCGTGCCGGCGCCGTACTGGGTCAGCTATCCCGACATGCTGGCGCTGGCCGGGGCGCGGGCGCGCATCGTTCAGACCAAGGAGAGCGAGGATTTCAAGATGACGGCCGCGGCGCTCGATGCCGCGGTCACACCGGCCACGCGTGCGGTGCTGATCAACAGCCCCAGCAATCCCGCCGGCGTTGCATACGACGAGCGCGAGATGACCGAACTCGCCGCAGTGATCGCCAAGCGCAACCTGTTGGTGATCAGCGACAACGTGTACGAGATGATGGTCTACGGAGGCTTCCGGGCCGGCGCTGTGCTGAGCGTTCAACCGGATCTGCGCGACCGGACCCTGATCGTCAACTCGGTGTCCAAGACCTACGCGATGACCGGCTGGCGCATCGGTTACACCGCCGGTCCGCGTGAGGTCATCAAGGCGATGTCGACCCTGCAGGGACAGATGACCTCGAATCCGTCGGCGGTGGCGCAAGCGGCTGCGGCCGAAGCGCTGGGCGGGTCTCAAGACTCGGTGCCGCCGATGATGCGCGAATTCGAGCGCCGACGGGATTTCATTGTGCCGGCGTTGAACCAAATTCCCGGCGTGCGCTGTCGGATGCCGCAAGGGGCGTTCTACGTGTTCCCCAATCTCGCGGCGCATCTCAATCTGCGCGGTTCAGAATTGAAGAACGGTGACGACCTCGCCGCCTACTTGTTGCAAGAGGCGCGCGTCGCGGTCGTCGGCGGCACCGACTTTGGTTATCCCGAGCACATCCGGATCTCGTACGCCAACTCGATGGAGAACCTGCGCCTCGGAGTTGAGCGGATCGCGCAGGCGCTCGCGGCGCTGAAGGCCAAGAGTTGAGAGGTGGAGCTGACGATCAGCGGGTCAGCTCTTCGCGCTCGCTGAACACTTCGGCTTCGAAACACGAGAGCTGGCAGTCGGCTTGGCGCCACGCGTCGGCCGGGAGCGACGCTTTGGTGCAGAGCTCGTCGAGTAAGCGATCGCGATCCCAACCGTGCTGGGTGGCGACGTGCGGGAGGAACACCGCCCGTTGCTCGCCGCGCATCACACACACGCCGTGATGCCCGGTAACAATTTCCGCCGGTGTCGTCGGCCGCGGCGTGGTCAGCCGCGAGATCTCGATGTCGAGCAGGGTCAGCTCCGTCAGCTGCACCGATACGAAACGCGGATCCTCGAACGCCGCTTGTAGAGCGACGTGCGCGACGCCTTCGTGCAGGGGTCTATCCGCACTCAAGGTGCCGACACAGCCGCGCAGCTCCGCCCCCACGTGCAGGCTGACGAAAACCCCGGCGGGTGCTTGCAGTGCGGCGGCTGGGTTTTCGATGCGGGGGAGAGGGGCGGACTGAAATCGCGCGTTGATCGTGTCGCGCGCCAGCCGGAGGAGCGTGCGGCGCTCGTCTGCGGTCAATGGCGGGACGGCTCTAGGCTCCATGAAACGGCCGGACGCCCGACTGTTTGTAGCGAAAATAGTCGGCGAGAATCACGGCGTGATCGAACGCGAGCGGTTGGGGTAGTGTCGTCTTGATGAAGATCCCGGCCTCTGCCGCATCGTCCGCGGCAACCGGTATCCCGATCGCGTGGCCGATGAACACCGTAGCGATGGTGTGGCGGCGCGGGTCACGTCGCGGATCGGAGTAGGCATAAAACTGTTCGGTGAGCGTGACGTCGAGTCCGGTTTCTTCACGCGCCTCACGCACGGCGGCGGCCTCCAAGGTTTCGCCGTATTCGACGAAGCCGCCGGGGATGGCCCAGCCGGGCGGCTCGAAGCGGCGCTTGATCAACACGATGCCCCCGGGCACCTCGATGATCGTATCCACGGTCGGAGCGGGATTGCGCGGTGTCGTCACGCCAAGTGCACTCGCGCGACAGCTAACACGCGACGGCGCGAACGGTCAACCGCTCCTGCCTGTGTCAGCGGGGATCAAAAGGCCTTGATCAAAACGATCCGTTGCGATGTGCCGACTTTGCCGGTTGCATCGACGGCGGTGGCCACCACGCTGTGGGTGCCGCGCGCCAGCGTCGAGAGATCGAGCGGCCGACTGTACGGTGCGAAGCTGTCGGAGCTGCGCGCGCGATCGTCGACGGAGAAGGTGACGCGCGTGCTGCCGACGTTATCCGCAACGACCGCGCTCATGGCGATGACGGCTGGCGCGCGATAGGTCGTGTTGGCGAGCGGTGCCGTCAGTCGTACCGCCGGGCGCTTCGCGATGATCGTGGTCACCTGAACAGCGGCTGACACGCCGCGATTGCCGGCGGCGTCAAAGCCGGCGGTCAACAGCGTGTGAGCGCCCAGCGGTAGCGTGCTGGCGTTCCACGTGAAGCGATAGGGCGCGGTCGTCAGCGCTCCAACGGGTCGGTTGTCGGCATAGAGAACGACGCGCGTAACCGCCACGTCATCGCTGGCGGCCACGTCGACAGTCACCGTGCCGCTCACCGACGCGCCACTCGTGGGCGAGCGAACAACCACACTGGGCGGCGTAGTGTCCGGACGGCTCACCAACACATGCGCCGCAGCGACAGCGTTGGCTGCATCAACGCGGCCCCACCCACACATCGGATCGTATCCACCCGCGCCGAGGTCGCGCGCGTTCCCGGTCAGCAGATCCACGATCTGCGTTGGCGTGAGAGTGGGACTCACGCCCAACAGCAATGCCGCGACGCCCGCCACCACGGGGCTGGCAAATGAGGTGCCCGACACGCTCGTGTATTGGCCACCACCGCCGGTGGTGACGATGTCCACACCCGGCGCGGCGAGATCGACGAAGGGACCGTAGCTGGAGAAGCTGGCGCGCTGATCGTTCGCATCGGTGGCCGCGACCGACACCACCCACGGATTGTCGGGTTCGTTGTGCCCAGCGCCGTCGTTGCCGGCGGCGGCGAAGGTGACGCCACCCTTGCTGGCGAAGTACTGCGCCGCCGGGCTCAACCAACTGGCGCCAAATACGGTGAAGCTGATGTTCGCCACGCGCGCGCCGTGATCGGCCGCCCACACCAAGCCGGCAGACAGCGTTGACCCAAACGCGAAGCCGTTCGTGTCGGTAACGCGAATCGGCATGATCGGGCTCGCCCACGCGACGCCCGTAACCCCGAGCCCGTTGTTGCTCGCTGCCGCCGCGACTCCGGCGACCATCGTGCCGTGTCCATACACATCGTGGGTATCGGTGGTGTCGTCCACCATGTTGAAGCCAGCGATCACTTTGTCGGCGAGATCGGGATGCGTCGCGTCGACGCCACTGTCGAGGATTGCGATCGGTGTCCGGATGGATCCGGTCGTCATGTCCCACGCGGCGGGGCATCCGATGCGCATCAGATGGTATTGCGCCGGGAAGTTCGTGTCGTTCGGGAGTTGCGCCGGTGCTAGCAGGCGGTCGCGTTCGACCGAGCGAATGCGCGGATCGGCGCGGAGCGTGGCTTCCGTTGCCGCCACGCGATCGGCGGCGACGCGCACAACGTGGAGGTTGATACCGTGGACGCGCTTCAGCCGCGCCAGCTTGTGACGGTCGAATAGCGTTCTCAGCTCGGCGCTAGAGACGCCACCGTTCGGCTGAACGAGCAGCCGCTCCGTCAGTGGCGTGGTCGTTTGTGCCGATGCGAGAGGAATCGTAGTGCCGAGAGTCGCGAGCAGCGCAAGACGGGAGAGTGATCTGACATGCACACGCATGTCCCGTCAGGGAGCAGTGCGTATGCCGTCGTAACCGCAGGTGGCGTGCGCTGTTCAGGTGGTGAATCATTTGCGCCATCGCTTGATCGGTTCGCGGTCGCGCGGAGCTGTATCGCGCTGTCTAGTGGCAAGCGAACCGCACACGACGAGTCACGTTCCAGCATGAGTCGCGTGCGACCTGGTGGTTGGCGCTCGCGGCGCGTCGTGCCGACGCCCGGATGCAGAGTTACGCGGTTGACGATTTGCGAAGGGTGGCGAATTCTTACACAGCTCACATCACCGCGAATCAGGCCGGCGTCTCGGTAGGAACCGGAGTGTCGGCGCTCGTCGGTAGGACGATCACTCCGGGGATGGTCAAATCCTCGCCGCCGCAGGAAGCGAACAGCGCGCCGCAGCAAGCCAAGAATATCGCCAGGGCGACGATTGCGGTGATGCGCTCGTGCGGGTTTGGCTGGTTCGGCTGGTTGCGCGCGGGCATCATGCGGTCCTCATTCCTTCTGCGAGTATGGCCACGACCGTGTCTTGCGCCGGCGCACCCGTGACTTCCGCATCGGTCTCGGACAGGTACACGTCGACTTCGCTGCGGACGCCAAATTGGCCGGGAAGATAAATGCCGGGTTCAATCGAGAAACACGTGTGCGGCAGCAGGCGGCGATGATCCGGGTTCTCGAAGCCGTCGATGTTGGCGCCGTTGCCGTGGACCTCGGTGCCAATCGAGTGTCCGGTGCGGTGAACGAAGTAGTCGCCGTACCCGGCCGTTTGAATCACCGCGCGCGCCACGTCGTCGACCTCCGCGCCGCATATCGAGCGACCAGCGCGTACTGCGCTGCGCACATGTGTGATGGCTGCCTCGCGCGCATCACGCACGATCGCGAACACCGCGGCCGGTTCTGGCGGGACCCGGTCGCTGACCACTCCGGTCCAGGTGATGTCTGCGTACAAGCCGTCAGGTTCCTTTGCCCACAGGTCGAGTAACACAAAGCTGTCGCGCCGAATAGGCAGCGCCGTCGTTGGTGTGGGACCATAGTGGGGGTTGGCGCTGTGCGCGTCGACCGCCACGATCGGCGGCTTGCTGGTCACGAGGTCGCGGCGTCGAAAGCATTCGAGCATGAAGTGCTGAACCGCGACCTCGTCGAGTGCGCCGCCGCTCCGGATGCGCTCGGCAATATAGTCGAAAGTCTCATCGACGGTGGCGCGCAGACCGTGCGCGGCGCGGCAATGGCCGGCGTATTGCGCCGGCGTCCACACCGCCTCGCAGCGCTGCACGAGATCAGCGGACGAGACGACCGTGACGCCACACGTGCGCACCAACTCGATCGTACCGGCGTCGACCCGGCTGATGTACGGAATCGCGCACTCGGGCGAGTACTGCATCGCGACGCGCGAGTGACCGTGGAGCAAGCGCGTCAGTCCGGCGCGCAGCTCGCGCCAATCGCGATAGACGATGTGCTCGCCCGGAAGCGCCGCCAGCGCGTCGGGCTCAACCGCAGACACTAGCGCACGGGGCGAGCCGGTTGCTGGGACGCAGTAGAACCAGCGCCGCGTCAGCTCAGCTTGCGGCAGATCGAGCACACGGTAAGCGAGCGGATCGCTGCCGCGAAAGTCGTAGAACAGCCAGGCGTCGATGCCATCCGCTTGCAGCGCGGCTTGCACCGCCTCGACGCGCGCGTTCATCGGTGGCCTTTCGCTTAGCCGCGAGGATGAGGCGAGTCAATGTGATTGCGGAATGCGGATTGGGGATTGTGGAATGGGGGATCGCGGAATGCGGAATACAGAGTGCGGAGCGCTGGCCCAGAGTGACCAGACTATTTCCCGATCCATCGTGCCACCCGCTGTTCAACTTCTTCTTGAGACAGCGTGCGGTCCTCGGCGATGTTGCGCACCGAGTATAACCTGCGAGCGGTCTGGCTTGAGGACGCTCCACCAGAACTGCTGCGAGTCAGGTTGATGCGCTTGTTGGGCAGTACGACCTTCACTCCGCGTCGTGCCTGACCGTGCCGAGCGGGAGCAGGTCGGCGATGTGGACGCTCCTGACGCCGTCGGGCGTCGGCATGATCACGCGGATGGCCGGGTGGTAGTCGAAGAGGATCTGCCGGTCGCGACCGCAGGGGCCCTGCGGACCACGCCCGCAGTTGCCTACGGCGACGATGGTCCTGAGCTCTCGAGCACCGGAGGCGCGGGCGTGACCGAGGGCCACGAGCTCGGCGCACGGACCGCCGGTGTAGTGATAAACGTTGATGCCGCCGTACATCTCGCCGTTGGCCGCGCGCACCGCGGCGCCCATTGTGTGGACGCCGAACTCACCGTCCGTGTTGGCGTCGACGATTCGCCGCGCGAACTCGATCAGCTCCAGGTCGTCTGGCGTCAGCTCGCGGCTGGGAACGTCCATGCGCTCCTCCTTCGTCCGGGCGCAGACGGCACATAGCGCGTATTTGTCGGAAGATTCTCCACCCTCTGCCTGCCCAACGTCATGGCGCTCACCGGCCACGGCCAGACGCGCGCTTCGCTCTGCCGGAACCCGCTCGTGGCCGCGGTCGGGTGGAGCGCTTTGTTCGGCCCTCTAGCGCGCTGATGGTGACGTAGTATCCGTCCGGATCTCGGAGCGAGAACTCACTGGTTCGAGTGTTGGGATTCACGTGAGGATTCTCTTCGAGCCGAACCACAAGGGCGCGTGCCCTTTGCAGTGCCATGTCGAAATCGTCGACGCGGAAGAACAGGAGGAGTCCGTTGCCGGGAGTGCCCTCGCCGGGGCTCATCAAGGAGGGATGGTCCTCGACGCCCCACTGGTGAAGGCAGAGCAACACCGTTTCATCCGAGTCGAGGATCTGACCAAAGTCGGGATGGGCGGGACGCGTCGCCGGCTGGCCGAACAGCGACTGGTACCACTTGAAGCTCAGCGGCACATCGCTCACCCCGATGATCGTCCACGTGCGTTTCATGGCGTTCCTCTTGCGGCAGAACGGCTTGCGGGTAAGCGGCCGCGTTCCTCAGCGGTCCGCTTGAGCCGCTGGTTATTCATAGTCGGTCGCGTACTCAATTCAGCCACGGAGGGGAACCCGCTGGAAAGCTGACGATCGAGAACCCCGCGCAGGCGAGACCCGCACCATCCGGAACAACTTCAACAATGAGAAAATACTTCCCCATTGGTTCCGTAGTTGTGCTGACCGCGTACCAAAACCTCTGCAGCGGTTTCGTGTCGCCATCCGGATAGACTTTCTGGCCGGTCGCCTCGGATTTGAATACCGCCTCCAGCGGCCTTCCTCCGTATTGGGCATAAATCTGGTCCAGGGCGGGGCGCATCTGCGCCTCGGGTACGTCTTTGCGAAAGCGAGCCTCCATTTTCCGATAGATACCGGTTGGGTTGTCTTCGACGACGACCGCGACCACAGCATCGCTGAACGCTCGCGGCTCAGGCACATCAAGGCCGCTGGTCGTCCTACCTGTTGGGCGGCAACCGACTGAAGCAACCGCGAGAAGCAGAAAGCTCATACCGCACACGCGTGGGCGTCGTGAGCAAGTCATTGGAGACCTTTGAGCATGTGCATAACTACATTTCGCCGTCCGAAAAACCTTGGCGACCCACGCATGCGGTACTTCGTATCGCCGAGCGCGAACGGTGGGTTCGTCGCGGCGGATGTACCGCAACGTTCCTGTGTTGGAACTCGTTTCCTCGTGCGATCGCTGAAGGCTGCTATGCGACATATGCTGCTGGTTAACGCCGAACCGCTTGCCAGTCTGCATTGCCACGATCTACGAAACGCCGTCAAGCGACGCCGGCAGCCCCGAATGCGGAATGCGGATTGCGGAATGAGGAATGGGAATTGCGGATTGGAGGCGACTTTGAGTTTCGACCGGGCTTCAGTAGGATGCGCGCGTGAAAAGTGCGTTCGTTCCGCGGTTGGTGAATGGGCCGTTCGGCGATCCGGGGCTGTACGTGAGTCAGCGCTGGCGCGGGCGCGCGTTGCAGTTCGATCTTGGCCGTATCGATCGCATTCCGCCGGGCGACTTGCTGCGCATCACGCACGTGTTCGTGTCGCACACTCATATCGATCACTTCATCGGCTTCGATCATTTGCTGCGGGTGTTCCTCGCCCGCAGCGCGCACCTGCAGTTCTTCGGGCCGCCCGGGATCATTGCCAACGTGCGCGGCAAGCTCGCCGGCTACACGTGGAACCTGGTCGACGGCTACGAATTTGTGGTGACGGTTCATGAAGTCGGACTCGACCAACGCATCCGCTGGGTGCGGCTGCCGGCAACCACGGGTTTTCAGGTGGATGGCGAGGGTGAGTGGAGCTTCGAAAGCGAGCTGGCACCGCTGGTAGCCGAGCCGCACTTCACCGTGCACGCCGTGCGACTCGATCATCGCATTCCGTGCCTCGGCTTCGCGGTGCGCGAGGCGCGCCATCTCAATGTCCGCACCGATGAACTTGACCGGCTCGGCATCCCGCCGGGCCCGTGGCTGGCGGAAATGAAGGCCGCTATCCGTGCGGGGGCGGCGGATGACGCACCCGTGGTCGCCACCTGGCGTGAGAACGGCACGCAGCAGCAACGTACGTTTCGGTTGGATGCGCTGCGCGAGCAACTGATCGCCGAAACCCCCGGTCAAGGCATCGCGTACGTCACCGATGCCGTCTTCAATCAGCACAACGCCGCCCGCATCGCGTTGCTCGCGCACGATGCCGACGTGTTCTATTGCGAGTCGCTGTTCGTCGACGCCGATCGCGAACAGGCCAGCCGGCGCTATCACATGACCGCGCGCCAAGCGGGCACGCTGGCGCGCATGGCCGGGGCCAAGCGGCTCGAGGTCTTCCACTTCTCTCCACGCTACGAAGGCGACGCGGAACTGCTGCGCCGTGAGGCGGCCGCTACCTTCGCCGGCGAACTGGCCGAAGACGTCCCCGACCGCTGAGTCGCCGCGCGATGCCGCTGTCCGAAGAAGCCGCCGCGTTTGCCGATGCCCATCGAGTGGCGCGTCTCGCCACTGCCGATGCTACCGGTGCGCCTCACGTCATCCCGTTCTGCTATGCGCGCGACAACGATCGTTTCTACTTCGTCATCGACGACAAGCCGAAGCGTGGCGCACCGCTGCAGCTGAAGCGGATGCGCAACCTCGCGATCAATCCAAAGGTGGCGTTCGTCATCGATGACTACGATGACGATTGGCAGCGGCTGGCGTATCTGTTGGTTCGTGGTCACGCCATCGTGGTCGACGTGGGTGAAGAGTATGACCGCATCCTGGCGGCGTTACGCGTCCGCTATCCGCAGTACCGCGCTATGCCGCTGGCATTCGCCACCCATCCGATGGTGCGCATCACCGTGCAGGACGCGCACTTGTGGCGGTCGCGGGCCAGCGTTGTGTCGCGCAAGTCTAGCGCGGCTACAACTTGAGCACGTCCGCCATCTCGTCGGGAGTGAAGCGGATGCCGACGTAGAACTGGCCGAACTGGCCGTAGATCGCGCTACCTGGATCGAAGCGCATTTCGTAAACGACATCGCGCAGGCTCTTGAGGTCGCGGGCGAACAGGGTGACGCCCCATTCCCAATCGTCGAGGCCGGTGCTGCTGCTGATGAGCTGAGTGACACGATCCGCGAAGCGCCGTCCGGTTGTCGCGTGGCCGCCCATGTAGCGCTTGCGATCGGCGAACTCGAGCGTGTACCAGTTGCGCGCCTCGTCGCGCGCTTTACTCATTGGGTAGAAACAGACCATCGGAAAGTTGTCCGGTAACCGCGGGTGTACGCGCGCCTCGGCATACGCCGCCATGCGCTTGCTAAACGCCTTCATGCCCGCGGCGAACTCGGGCGAAGCTGGATCCATTTTCTGTTCTTCGACGAGTTGGCGCTCCCAATCGGCTGGACCCGACATGTATTCGCTGACCTCCGAGATCGAGAGGAACGAATACACCGGTACGAGACAGGCGCCGAGGGTCGTCGCGGCGATCTCCTGACCCAGCCGCTGCACGCGGCGCGGGTCCGGATGCACCGCCATGAAGTTCACATCCGACTTCGCGATGCCGGCGATCGGTATGAGCTGTAACCCTTCCTCTCCCAGCGCGCTGCCGAGCCAGGTCTGGAACTGAGCGATGGCCGTCGCGCGGGCTGCTTGTGGCAGTCCTTGCCAGCGCGCACGATCGATGCGGTAGAAGAGATGCAGGACGGCCCAGCCGATTGTGTCGGGCGTCGGCGTCTCCGCGGAGTGCGCCTGGTCAGCCATGAGAATCTCCTTCGCGCGTCAGCCTAGCGCAGCGCGGCGCCGGCAACCAGCTAGCGTCGGTGGCCGCGCCCGGCGCAAGCCGGGAACTCTACTGGACGTGTTGCCGCAGGAACTCGCCGATGCGTTCGATGGCTTGCTGGCCCTCGGGCAGCAGCGGCGCGAAGGCTTGCCACACGTGAATCATGTCTTCCCACGGTTCAAGTGTCACTTGAACTCCGGCTTTGCGCGCGCGCTCGGCGATCCGGGTCGAATCGTCGAGCAGCGTTTCCGCGGTGCCGACCTGAATCAGCAGCGGCGGCAGGCCGCTGAGGTTGGCGTACAGCGGCGACGCGGTCGGTGTACGTGGGTTCTGGCCGGCGAGATAGGCGGCGGCCATCTTCAGCAAGCCATCGCGCTGGACCATGGGATCGACCGCAGCCTTGGACGTCATCGACTCGCCGATGCCCTCGAGATCGACCCACGGAGAAAGGCAGACACCCGCCGCGGGTAACGCCACACCGGCGTCGCGCAGCGCGACCAGCGTGGCGACGGTGAGGCCGCCGCCGGCGGAATCGCCGGCGATCGCGAGACTCGACGGCTTCGTCCCGTTGGTGAGCAGCCAGCGATACGCGGCGGCGGCATCTTCGACTGCGGCCGGGTGCGGGTGCTCAGGTCCCATTCGGTAGTCAATGACCAGGACTCGTGCGCGCGCTGCCCGCGACAGCCGCGACGCGAGTTCCTTGTGCGTGTTGATCGAGCCGACCACGTAGCCGCCGCCGTGCAGATACAGAATCACGCGGTCGCGCTCGGCGCCCGGCGCGCTGATCCATGCTGCTGACACGCCGCCCGCGCTGACATCTTCGCGCGTGATGTCGGCCGCCAGCGGCATGGCGCCCGCCATCGCTTCCATGCCCGCGCGCATTTGATCAATCGACGCCTCACGATCGAACGGGTTCGCTCGCATCATGTCGATGACCATCTGCAACTCTTGGCTCGCCATATGAATGCCTCCGGGTGTAGTTGTCAGCTCATAGGTGACATGCTGCGATCGCGCAAGTTCGTCACTTCGGAGTGTACTTGATCAGCACCCGCGAGCCGTCCTTGAATCCATCGCGGAACTTCTGTTCGAACTTCGGCCAGCCGTCGGGATACTTCTTCGCGTAGGTCTCGAACATCTTCTCGTACACCGTCGGATCTTTCACGAACTCGCCGGTGGCCTCGAAGCTCGGGCCGCCGAGCGAGCCGACGGCGATCTTCGCCGTGCGGCGCCCCGCTTTGATCCGCTTGGCGCGCCACGTGGTTGACGGCGTGCCGACCCAGACCGCGTCTTGGTAGTAAAAGAACCAGATCTCTGCCGGCTTGCTGAAGCCCCCGCCCTTGCGCTCGCTGGCGATGTAGACGTACTTGCTCGCTACAAGCTGGTCCTTCAGGGTCGAGGGCAACTCGCCTCCGGAACTGACGCCAATCCCTGTGCTCGCCACGGCGACCGTGAGCGCGACCAACTTCAACACATCTCGTCGATCCATGTATCACCTCCGATGCATGCCGTACGCGAATCTGTCGCTAGCGTGATGCATCACTGGGGACTCTTGCGCAAGAGGAAATCAGCGACGTTGCGTGCGACGACCGCGTAGCCGGCCGCCGTTGGATGTTGGTCGGGGAGAAACATGTCCGGCGTCGGATTGGTGAGGGTGATCGCGTTGTCGATCAGCGTCAGATGCCGCTCCTCCACCGCGGCGCGGATCGTCTCGTTGATCTCGCCGTAGAGTTGCTCCTTCGACAGATATGTCATGACCACGAAGCGGACGCCGCGCGCCTGGCAGACCGCGTTCATCCAATCCAGATCCTCGATGAGCTGCATCTTGGAACGACGTCGTTCCGCAAAGTTCTTCTGCTGCAAATGAGAGCCAATGGCGATCGCGTGATCGTCCAGATGGAGAATCGCGGTTCCCACCGCGTCGTGTGTTTCGAATTCAGGTTGCAGCGCCAGCGTTGAAGCCTGCCAGCCGCGCACCACGAAGCGATACACTTGATAGAGCCGACTCGCTTGCTTGAGCGCGCGGACGAACCGAGCGTACATGGGCTGACCGGCTTCAACCGGTTCTTCCGGATCACGGAGCAGGTTGTTTACTCCAACCATGGCAATGACCACGTCGGGCTCGAAGGTATCGAGCAACTCATTCAGACGCTGACCGAAACTGCCCGACGGAGCGCCGGGAACACCGAGATTGAAGATTTCGAAGCGATCGGGACCAACCGCCTCAGTCAGGAGCGTCCGAACTTGAGCCGGGTACGTCTGCTGCGGATCGGTCCAGATACCAAACGTGTTGGAGTCGCCGATGCACGCAATCCGCGTGCGTCCGCTAATGCGTGGCCCGGCGAACTCGAGGCGCGTTCCAGTCCACTGGCGGTACGCGTAGGCGCCCAGCTGCAGCGCCGCCTCGGTCACGAGCAAGCCAAAGATGAGACCGAAGGCGATCAGCGCCAGTCGCTGGAACACGAAGGTCAGGCGCCGATTCGGCATCGATTGGCAGGGGTACCAAGTGCATCGCGGCGACGCAACGCGTCGTGGCTACGCTGATGCCAGCCGCGCCGCGCGGGCGGCCCGTACAAACAACACCGCCGCGAGTCCGTTGCCGAGCACGACCAGCATCAACGAGTAGCGAATCGATTCGGGGTGGCCGAAGAGGTCGTTGAGAATGCCGACTGTCTGCGGCCCGGCGCCGAGGCCGATGAGATTGACGATGAATAAGAACACCGAGGCGGCCACCGCGCGCATCTCCGGCACCACCATCTCTTGCACAAGCGATGCGCTCGGCCCCAGCCACATGGCGTTGCATAGGCCCGCCGGCACCGCGAGCGCCAACGCCACGCTGGCGTCGGACTGTAGGAGCACCAACCAGTTCAATGGAGCGCCGAGCGCGGCGCCGAATGCGGCGACGTAGAAGCGTGCGCGCGGATTGCGGCGCTGCAAGCGATCGGCCGACCAGCCCCCGAGAAACGAGCCGCAGGCGCCGCTGCTGGCGGTGATCAGCGCGAGATACACGCCGAGCTGCGCGGGCTTCATGTGATGCACGCGAATGTAGAACACCGCGATCCAGTTGCCGAGGCCGTAGCTTCCAAAAGCTTGAAAGGCGCCGGCGAACGACAGCAACCAGAACGCGCGCAGACCGCGCAACGCGCCCAGCACCTCGCCGAGTCGCGGCGCGGTACCCGCGTGCGACACGCGGTCGTATGCGCCGCGAATGGGTTCGCGAATGGTGAGGCGCACGAGCACGGCTAGCGCACAGCCGGGCAGGCCGACGACGAGAAACGCGGCACGCCAACCGAGCGCGTCGTTAACCCAGCCTCCCAACCAGAAGCCGATGCCGACGCCGATGTAAATGCCGGCGCTGTAGATCGACAGCGCGGTGGCGCGACGATGCGGCGGGAAGTAGTCCGAGAGCAGCGAGTGCGCTGCCGGCGTGCAGCTCGCCTCGCCGATACCGACGCCGATGCGCGCGAGCGCAAGTTCGGTGAAGCTGCGCGCCGAGCCGCACAGCGCTGTCATGCCGCTCCACACGGCCAGGCCCAGCGCGATCAACGAGCGGCGCACCCAGACGTCGCCCAGTCGCGCCAGCGGAATGCCCATCGTGGTGTAGAACGCGGCGAACGCGAAGCCCGACAGAAATCCGAGCGCGGTGTCAGAGATGTGCAGGTCGTCTTTGATCGGTTGGAGCAGGATCGCCAGGATCTGGCGATCGATGAAGTTGAAGATGTACACCAGCACCAAGACGGCGAGGACGTAGCTGCTGTAACGCGAGTTCGACTCAGCCAGCGGCGGGATCGGCTCGGAGAGCGCAGGCAGTGCCATCGCGCCTCGATAGCCCGCCACGCCGCCGCTTGTCGAGCGTTGCTCCCACTTTGGTCACTCACTCCCCCATGCTACGTTTCCGGAGGGCGACGCATGCGTCGCCCCTACATAGGAACGGGAGTGGGTCGCATCGTTTGACGCGGAACGCTGGCAACTGCACGGGGCGGGAGAATAGATGGCGGACGCGATCGGGTTGAAGATCAATGAGCCGAAGTTTTGGGATGCCAGTGATCTGCGCGGTGAAGTCGACCGGATCTTCGACGTCTGTCATAGCTGTCGCTTGTGTTTCAAATTCTGCGGCAGCTTCCCCACGCTTTTTGATCTCATAGACAACAAGACTGAGCAGCGGCGCAGCGAACACTTGGCGGCGCACCCCGAGCTGATCGAACAAGCCAACCGCAAGCGAGCGCTGGCCGCGACTGCGGCGCCGCGTGAACACCACGAAGAGCGTGCCGAAGCCTTCGGCGACGAGTTGCCCGAGTTGCAGGCGCGCGCGGCGGACTTGAGCACGGCCGAGGTCGATCGTGTGGTCGATCTGTGTTTCCAATGCAAGCTCTGTTACCCGAACTGTCCGTACACGCCGCCGCACGACTTTGCGCTCGACTTCCCGCGCCTGTTGCTGCGCTGGAAGGCGCACCGCGTGCGCCGCGACGGCGTGCCACTGACGACGAAGCTGATTCGCAACACGCGCCTGATCGGCAAGCTCGGCAGTGTGCAGCCGGCGTTGTCGAATTGGGTGATGGGCAATCGGTTGAATCGGGCGGCGATGGAGAAGACCGTCGACATCCATCGAGATAAATTGCTGCCGACGTTTCACGCCGAAACGTTCCCGCGCTGGTGGAGTCGGCGTGGCCCGGCGCGCGTCGAGACTCCGCAGCCGCTCAAAGACGGCATCGAACAGCCAACGCCGCTCAAGGTCGCGCTCTTCTCCACGTGCTTGGTCGACTACCACGCACCAGAGACCGGCAAAGCGACGGTGGAGGTGCTGGAGCACAACGGTGTCGAGGTCGTGTTTCCGCCGGGACAGATCTGTTGTGGCATGCCGTTCCTCGACGGTGGCGATGTCGACGCGACGGCGCAGCACGCGCGGCACAACGTAGCCGAGCTGCGGCAGTGGACCGAGCGTGGCTACGAGGTGGTGATCCCATCGCCGAGTTGCAGCCTGATGGTGCGCGAAGAGTATCCGCAGCTATTCGCAGGCGAGGCGAGTACGGCGGTCGCGGCGCACAGCCACGACTTGGCGGAGTACATCTTCCGCATCGCGCGCGAGGGGCGGCTCAAGCGCGACTTCACGCGGCGGCTCGGCAAGATCAAGTACCACGTTCCATGTCACATCCGCGTGCAGAACATCGGCCTGCGCGGCCGCGACATTCTCAAACTCATCGCCGATGAAGTCGACGCGGTACAAGAGTGCTCGGGCCACGACGGGACGTGGAGTATGCGCACGGAGCACTTCAAGGATTCGCTGCGCTGGGGTCAGAAGCTGTTCAACGGCATGAAGCCGGAGGTCGGCGAGTCGTGCTCCGGAGCGTGCAGCGACTGCGGCCTCGCCGCGCTGCACATCAAGCAGGGCACGGGACAGCAGGCGGTGCACCCGGTCGTGGCCCTCGCGTTCGCTTACGGCTTCGATGTCGGCGAAGCGGCGAAGTTGCTGACAGCGAAGCAGGCGGAGTGACTTGGAAGCCTCGCGGTACGATGAGTTCTTCGATAGCGTAAACCGATGCCGGCAATCTCGATATTCTTCGGAATCGTAATCAAGATGTTCTACAACGAACACGAGCCGGTGCATTTTCACGCCGAGTACCAGGGCCAACGCGGCAAGTTCGACCTCGCCGGTCGGATGGTGGTTGGCAATATCGAGTCCAAGACGGCGCTGCGCCTGATCAGACAGTGGGCGAGAGAACGTGAGGCGGGGATCCGCACCAATTGGCAGCGCATGAAGGCCGGCAAGCCGCTCGAAACAATTGCGCCATTGCGGTAGAGGAGGCGTCATGGACAGACTTCCGTTTGTCGTCAAGGCGGAATATCGAGGTGGTTACCGGATTCAGGTGACCTTCGATGACCATTCCGAGAAGACTATCGATTTTCGACGCTGGCTGAAGGGGCCGGTCTTTCAGCCGCTGAAGAACCGCAACTACTTTCGGCGCTTCTTCCTCGACGGCTGGACGATAGCCTGGCCGAACGGTGCCGACATCGCACCCGAGGCATTGTACGAGTGCGTCGAGGTCAGCACCGAGCGTGGAGCGGCGTAACTTCCGCATCGTCAACGATTCGCTGCGCAGCTGTTCAAGGGCATGAAGGGGGAAGTCGGCGAGTCGTAAGTTCGCCTACGGCTTCGATGTCGGCGAAGCGGAGAAGTTGCTGACAGCGAAGCAGGCGGAGTGAGTTGCGCTTCGTGGCGACTCTGTCTTCGTGGTCTAGCAGCCCGTTGAAAGAAGTGCGGCGCCCTTCGAGACGGCGCTTCGCGCCTCCTCAGGGTGAGCGGAAAAATGTTGTGGTAGAAGGGAAGCGCCGCTCGTGCTGAGGAGCGCCGACAGGCGCGTCTCGAAGCATGCGGAGTTGCTCAACGGACTGCTAAGCGGTGAAATATTGTCACAATACGATTAAGTCGAAGGGAATCGAGTCATGACGAGACTCGCCGCACCCCTAGTCGTTGCGATCGTCTGCAGCCTGTGCGCGGCGTTTTCAGGCTTCGCTTCCGAAGGCTCGGACGCCTCCGCTCCGGCGTTCACTCCTTGCTTCACGCCGATCCCCACAGCCGCCTCCATGACGACCGCCAGCGCGTCCACGGAGCCGAAGCCTGAGTGTCCGCCGACCAGCAACGCCGATGACGCGAACGCTGCGACGACTGTTGCCGGAGCCGTGTCGGCGAATGACATTCCCGTGGCTCACACCCCGCCGGGCGGTTATGGAGACAAGTTCCCCAAGCCGGTCCTTGCCAGGTGTACCGAGCCGATCGTGAAGGGCGCGCCCGACCTGCGCGGGCTTTGGAGGACGCTGCGAGCCGAGTGGACAGACGAGACTTCCTCCAAGCGTTCCTCTCGGTTGTTTTCGATCGCACGGTTTCTCTTCTGGAGGACGCTCGGCGTCGAGCGGGTCCGCAAGCCCGTGCCAGCGGGTCACCCCATCTACGTCTACGTGGAGCGCATCGAGCAGTGTGGCAACCGAATCGTTGACATCGGCGGCGGGACGATCGCCGACGCGCGTGTCGACGGCACCGAGGAGAACGGCGTCCACGATGTGTCCGCATTCGACTTCAAAACCCCGATCAACGTGGTCGCCACGTATGAGATCGGGGTGTTCGTGTTGCGACCGCCGCGCGTCCCCGTTGAGATCACGCGCAAACTCGACGCCGCCGGCCACATGATGTGGCATCGTCCCGACCTCGGCGACCTCATGGTGACGCTCGAACGTATCGGCGGTCCCTGCGACATCCCGCCCGGCACACAATGGATACGCTGAACTGCGGTGGGGCACTTGGTGGCGCGCGCCTTCGCCTACGGCTTCGATGTGTCGAAGCGGAGAAGTTGCTGACGGCGAAGAATGCGGAGTGACCGCGTCGAGTGTCATGGCCTCCAATCAACCCGCCAAGCGTGCATCGTGGGACTTTCAGTGAAGCGCCCCCGCGGGCTTTCGCTTGATCGTTGTCGGTTTAGCCGCAGGGTTGCGGGTGCGCCCTTACTAATCCTTCTCCTCAGCGGTTGTTGGGAGACGCAGCCGGTATCGCTGATCACGTCGGATCACGCTTGTCAGAGCCGATGCGACCAACAAGCGGGTGAGTGTCTGCCGTCGTGCCCCACATGGCGAGCGGGCGAGAGAATGCCGCTTCGATACGCACGCTGTCACGACCGCTGCGTGAGACTTCACATTCGATGCATCGAAGAATGCCCAGGTGCTCAATGGGTCACTCCAAGACCTTTTGAGAGATACTTCGGCCCGTGGCCCACGACGACGCCGTCGGACGGCAAGAGATGAAGCAAGGAGAATGTCCGCAAGGTTGGTTTGAGGAGAGAGCTTGCCGCGTCTCGCCCACAAAGCTCAGCCGGAATTCCAAGCACTCCGACGATCATGCTATGAGTCAGGCAAGTAAGTCGGCATCGAAGGACGAAATGCGATCCGAGTATGACATTCGCAGCGGTGTTCGCGGCAAGTACTACGAGCGTTGCCTCGCCGGAACGAACGTCATCCTGCTTGAGCAAGACATGGCCGAAGTGTTTCGCGACTCGGAGTCGGTGAACCACGCGTTGCGACTTCTGGTCGGCGTCGCACAAGCAAGTGTTTCATCGGAGCGCTATCGCCCAACGAGACGTTCCACCCGACCGCAGCCACTATCCGGTTCGGATAGAGCAAAGCGTACGTCCGGCTGCGGCGATTGCCTGAGCCGATAGCCTGCACGCGGTCATGAAGCGGTATCGAGTCCTGCAATTCGACTACGACACTAGGGCCACCGTCCTCTCCCTGAAGATCGAAGAGGATTGGGAGCCAAAGGTGAGGCAACTTCAAGAGCGCAACAGGGAGGTGATCAAAGCGGGGCTGGTTCAGCAGTACGGCGAGCTGGATGCTGATGCGAAGATCGAGAACTTTGTTGCTCTCGGTGCAAAGCCTCTCTCCGTTCTGGCGTTTCACAACAAGTTTGCCGAACAGGTTCGGAGCGCCTTCGTTGTGGGTGGGTACTATCCCGCCCTGACGGGATCGTGCAGCCTCGGGGAACGGATACTCAACCACTTGGTTCGCACGCTGCGGCAGGACTTTTCATCGAGCACAGAGTTCAAAAAAGTGGCGAGCAAGGATTCTTTCGATAATTGGAATGTCGCCATTGACGTTCTCCAAGCTTGGAACGTGTTACTCCCCGATGTGGTGGCGAACTTCCGAGATCTGTGGAAGCTGCGCTGGCGGGCTGTTCATTTCGACCCGGCCACCGATCACAATGATCGCGCGTTGGCCCTCGATGCTATCAAGCTTCTTGGCGTGATCATCGAAGCGCAGTTTGGAGTCTGGGGGAGCCAGCCCTGGCTGTTGCTCCTTCCTGGCGAGAGCTACATCGCCAAGGATGCGGAACCGAACCCATTCGTCAGGCACGTGTACCTACCCAATTGTTGCCTCGTCGGGCCGCGTCACACGTTAGCCTTGCACGACCACCAGTTCATCGTACAGGATGAGTTTCTGTATGAAAACCGAGAGATCGCGGACGATGAATTTCGCGTGCTTCGAGGAGAACTCAAGCGGGGATAACATGCGTGCGTGGCGATGCGCAGGAAGACGCGGGCGGCGGATGCCTGAGCCGTTGAGGCTGTAGAAAAACTGCGCGGGTCGGTGTAAATCAAGGGTCAGCGAGCATCTGGGGGATGTTCGGACGGCTGAGGTGATGGGGAGGGGCGGATGGCGCGGTACAAGCCGTACAATCTGAAGCAGGCCAAGATGA
>JACOST010000026.1 GCA_016178705.1 Deltaproteobacteria bacterium
CAAGATCCTCGACGAGGGGCAAGCGGGCGACAACGTGGGGTGTCTGCTGCGCGGGACCAAGCGCGAGGAGATCGAGCGCGGGCAGGTGTTGGCGAAGCCGGGGAGTATCACGCCGCACACCAAGTTCGAGGCCGAGGCGTACGTGTTGACGAAGGAAGAGGGCGGGCGGCACACACCGTTTTTCAACGGGTATCGGCCGCAGTTCTACTTTCGGACCACGGACGTGACGGGAGTGGCGACGCTGCCGGCGGGGACCGAGATGGTGATGCCGGGGGACAACGTGAAGCTGGCGATTGAACTGATCATGCCGATTGCGATGGACGAAGGGCTGCGCTTCGCCATCCGCGAAGGCGGCCGCACCGTCGGTGCTGGCGTCGTCACCAAGATCCTGGCATAAGGAAGGACGGCCATGCGGGACCTCATCAGTTTTCAATGCGACGGGTGCAAGCGGCGCAACTACACAGGTACGAAGAACAAGAAAAAAACGACCGAGAAGCTGGCGCTGCGCAAGTTCTGCCCCGCGTGTCGGTCACACACCCTTCACAAGGAGAGCAAGGTCTGACGTGAGGACGGACGACGCACGGGGTGGTGCTTCACCGCGCTGCCCCGCGGCGGTGTCGTGTCGGGTCAGTAGCTCTAATTGGTAGAGCACCGGACTCCAAATCCGGGGGTTGCAGGTTCGAGCCCTGCCTGACCCGCTCGTCGAGAATGAAAAGCCATGGCGCTGCAAGAGCAGATTGAAAAGGCCCGTGAAGCCGTTCCCCGCTCCATCAACTTCCTTCAGGAAGTGGGCGTGGAGCTGCGCAAGGTTCATTGGCCATCACGTAAGGAGACGACGGCTGCGACCGGGGTGGTCATCGCCATCACGGTGGCCATTGCGCTCTACTTGGGATTTGTCGACTTCGTGGTCTCCCAAGTAGTCCACTTCGTCTTGGGCAGGTGAACCAGTCTATGGCGAAGCAGTGGTACGTTGTGCACACCTATTCCGGCTACGAGCAGAAGGCCAAGGCCGCGCTCGAAGAGCGGGTCCGCTCGATGAACAAGCAGGACTTTTTCGGCGAGGTTTTGGTGCCGGCGGAGAAAGTGGTCGAGCTGGTTAAGGGTCGTAAGAAAACTTCGTCGCGGAAGTTTTTTCCGGGCTACATGCTGGTCAACATGGATCTCAACGACGAGACCTGGCACATCGTCAAAGGCACGCCGAAGGTGACTGGCTTCGTGGGCGGGGCGACCGAGCCGGCGGCGATCAGCGAGTCCGAAGTGCGCGAGATTACCCAGCAGATGGCCGAAGGCGCACTGCGGGCCAAACCGAAGGTGTTGTTCGAAAGCGGCGAGAGCGTGAAGGTCATCGACGGTCCATTTCAGGATTTCAACGGCGTGGTAGAAGAAGTGAAACCCGACAAGGGCAAGCTGCGGGTGCTCATCAGCATCTTCGGCCGCGCCACGCCGGTCGAACTCGATTTCGTGCAGGTTGAGAAGGCCTGAGCGCGGTGCGGACTAACGGAGAATAAACGGTGGCGAAAAAAGTCATTGCGGAAGTGAAGCTGCAAATCCCGGCCGGGCAGGCCAACCCGAGCCCCCCGGTGGGTCCGGCGCTCGGCCAGCGCGGCGTCAACATCATGGAGTTTTGTAAGGCGTTCAACGCCCAGACCCAAGCGCAAGCGGGTCTGGTCATTCCAGTGATTATCACCGTCTATGCGGACCGGTCGTTCACCTTCATCCTCAAAACCCCACCGGCTGCGATCCTGTTGAAGCGCGCCGCCGGCATCGAAAAGGGTTCCGGCGAGCCGAACAAGAAGAAGGTCGGCAAAGTCACCCGAGCGCAGGTGCGCGAAATCGCCCAGCTCAAAATGGTAGATCTGACCGCCGAGAGTATTGAAGCTGCCATGCGGACGGTCGAAGGCGCCGCCCGCAGCATGGGACTGGATGTCGTAGAGTAGGAAGGAACAGCCATGGCTCGACAAGGAAAGCGCCTCGCCGCAGGGATGAAATTGGTTGATCGCACCAAGCGATATCCACTCGCCGATGCGCTGCAACTGCTCACTCAGTGTCCGGCGCCAAAGTTCGACGAAACAGTCGAGTTGGCTGTTCGCCTCGGCGTTGATCCGCGCCAAGCGGACCAAAATGTGCGCGGTACCGTTGTGCTTCCCCACGGCACTGGGAAGACCGTGCGAATCGCCGTCTTTGCCAAGGGTGACAAGGAACGCGAAGCCCGCGAAGCGGGCGCCGATGTCGTCGGCGGCGAAGATCTGGTGAAGAAAATCCAGGAAGAGGGCTGGCTCGAATTCGACAAAGCGATTGCGACCCCAGACATGATGGGATTGGTAGGTCGCATCGGCAAGATCCTCGGCCCGCGCGGATTGATGCCCAACCCGAAAGTGGGGACGGTCACCTTTGATGTGGCCAAGGCCGTCACCGAATTGAAGGGTGGCAAGGTTGAATTCCGTGTCGAGAAGGCCGGGATCGTCCAGGTACCTATCGGCAAGCGATCGTTCGGCGCCGAGCGCTTGACCGAGAACGCCTCGACCTTGATCGCGAGCTTGATCAAGGCCAAACCCGCGGCGGCCAAGGGCAACTATCTGATCAGTGTGGCGGTGTCGGCAACCATGAGCCCGGGTATCAAGGTTGATCCACTGGCCGTGCGCACCCTGGTATAAGGAGGCAGTCGTGAATCGCGAAGAAAAATCCGAAGCGGTCACGCAATTGCAGCAGCGGTTCCAGCGCGCGGCGGTGACCTTGGTGGCCATTCCGAAGAAGCTGACGGTTGCGCAGGCCACCAAGCTGCGGCGTGCCATCCGCGCGGCCGGTGGTGAGTACAAGGTGCCGAAGAACACGCTCGCCCGGCTGGCGCTGAAAGAGACGACGTACGGCAAGTTGGAGTCGCTGCTCCAGGGACCGACCAGCCTTGTGTTTGGCTACGCGGATCCGGTGGCGGTCACCAAGGCGTTGGTCAAATTCGTGGAGGAGTCCAACGACGCGCTGGCGATCAAGGGTGGCGCGCTCGAAGGGCAGTCGATGGTGGTCGAGCAAGTCAAGGCGCTGGCGAGTATGCCGTCGATCGACGTGCTGCGAGCGCGCGTCGTCGCCATGACCCAGGCCCCGGGGGCCCGCGTCGTTGCGGCGATGAAGCACCCGGCGAGCCGCATTGCCGGCGCGATCGAGTCACTGGTGAAACAGAAGCAAAACGAAGCGGGCGCGGTTGCGGTGGCGGCTGAGTAACGTAAACAGGCATCTTAAAGAAAGCGATACGGAGGAGAACATGGCCGAAGCACGTGAATGGTCGAACGAAGTCAAAGACATTGGCGACAAGATTGTCGCCCTAACCCTGCTCAAGGCCCAGGAGCTGGGCGACTACTTGAAGGACAACTACGGCATTGAAGCCGCCGCTGCGCCGATGATGATGGCCGGTCCGGCTGCGGCCGGTGGTGCCGCGCCCGCTGCTGCGGCCGAGCAGGACGAGTTTACCGTCGTGCTGACCGGCGCGGGGGACAAGAAGATCCAGGTCATCAAGGTGATCCGCGAACTCACCAGCCTCGGGCTGAAGGAAGCCAAGGACCTCGTCGACGGTGCCCCCAAGCCCGTCAAGGAGGGCGTCAACAAGGCGCAAGCCGAGGAAATGAAGAAGAAGATCGAAGAGGCGGGTGGAACGGCCGAACTCAAGTAACGACGCAACTCCGAGTTCAACAGTAGAGGAGTCGCAATGAGTTCACAGGTCGCGAGCAACGTTCGGTTTCGGCGGAACTTCGGCAAGATCAAAAAGATTGTCGAAATCCCCAACCTGATCGAGATTCAGAAGCGGTCGTACGAAGAGTTCCTGCAGCGCAACGTTCCGCCGAGCGAACGGCGCGACATGGGTCTGCAGGGCGTCTTCAAATCGGTGTTCCCGATCAAGGACTTCAACGAGACCGCCTCGCTCGAGTTCGTCAACTTTTCCCTCGGCGAGCCCAAGTACTCGGTTGATGAGTGCCACGAGCGCGGCATGACCTACGCCGCTCCGCACAAGGTCACCATTCAGTTGGTGATCTGGGAAGTCGATCCGACCACCGGCGCGCGCTCGATCAAGAACGTGAAGGAGCAAGAGGTCTACTTCGGGGAAATCCCGCTGATGACCGACAACGGCACCTTCATGGTCAACGGCACCGAGCGCGTGATCGTGAGCCAGTTGCACCGCTCACCCGGCGTCTTCTTCGATCACGACAAAGGGAAGACCCACGCAAGCGGCAAGCTGCTCTACTCGGCCCGCATCATTCCGTACCGCGGGTCGTGGATCGATTTCGAATTCGACCCGCGCGACATCCTCTACGTCCGCATCGACCGGCGCCGTAAGTTCCACGCCACGGTGTTGCTGCGGGCCCTTGGGATGACCACCGAGGATCTGCTCAACTATTTCTACAAGACCGACACGGTCATGATCGACTCGAAGCGAGTCGCGAAGATCTTCAAGGCCGATCAGCTGGTCGGGGTGAAGGCCTCGCGCGATATCCGCTCCCCGAGCAACGAGCTGATCGTGAAGGAAGGGCGCAAGATTACGAAGGGCGCCCTCAAACAGCTCGAAGCCGCCGGCGTTAAGGAGATTCCGATCACGCTCGAAGAGGTGATCGGCCGTATCTCCGCGCACGACGTTGCCGATCCCAAAACCGGCGAAGTGCTGATCGAATGCAACCAGGAGCTCACCACCGACCGGCTCGACCGTCTACGCGAACGGGGCATCAGTGAAATCCAGGTGCTCTTCCTCGACGACACCCACATCGGGTCATCGCTGCGCGACACCTTGCTGCAGGACAAGATCGTTTCGCCCGACGAGGCGATCATCGAGATCTACAAGCGCCTGCGCCCCGGCGATCCGCCGACGGTGGAGACGGCGACCACGTTCTTCAACAATCTGTTCTTCAACCCGGAGCGCTACGATCTCTCGCGCGTCGGGCGCCTCAAGCTGAATCACAAGCTCAAGATCAACGTGCCGCTCGATCAGGGTACGCTCCGACGCGAGGATATCCTCGAGGTGGTGCGCTACCTCATCGAGCTGAAGAACGGCAACGGCACGATTGACGACATCGATCACCTCGGCAACCGGCGCGTCCGCGCGGTCGGTGAGTTGGTTGAGAACCAGTACCGTATCGGCTTGGTTCGCATGGAGCGGGCAATCAAGGAACGCATGAGTCTGCAGGACATCGAAACGTTGATGCCGCAGGAACTCATCAACTACAAGCCGGTGTCGGCAGTCGTCAAAGAGTTCTTCGGATCGAGCCAGCTATCGCAGTTCATGGATCAGACCAATCCGCTATCGGAAATCACGCACAAGCGGCGGCTGTCAGCCCTCGGACCCGGCGGCTTGACGCGCGAGCGCGCCGGTTTCGAAGTGCGTGACGTCCACCCGACGCACTACGGACGGGTGTGTCCGATCGAAACACCGGAAGGTCCGAACATCGGATTGATCGCATCGCTATCGACGTACGCTCGGGTCAACGAGTTCGGGTTCGTCGAGACCCCGTACCGCGAGGCCGAGAATGGCCGCGTGACCGATCGCATCCGCTATCTCTCCGCGTTGGAGGAAGAGGACCACGTCATTGCCCAGGCCAATGCGCCCATCGATGCCAAGGGCAATTTCACCGCCGATTTGGTCTCAGCCCGTATCGGCGGCGAGTTCACCATGGTGCGGCCGGATCAAGTCGAATTCATGGACGTCTCGCCGAACCAGTTGGTGAGCGTCGCGGCGTCGCTGATTCCGTTCTTGGAGAACGACGATGCCAACCGCGCGCTGATGGGCTCGAACATGCAACGCCAGGCGGTGCCGCTTTTGCGTACGGATGCGCCGCTGGTGGGCACGGGCATGGAGCGCGTGGTCGCGCGCGATTCCGGCGTCACCGTCGTTGCCAAGCGCGACGGCGTAGTCGAGAGCGTCGACGCCACCCGCATCGTCGTCAAGGCCGACAAACCGAGCGGATCCGGTCGCGATGCAGGCGTCGACATCTACAACCTCACGAAGTACCAGCGCTCGAACCAGAACACCTGCATCAATCAGCGCCCGATCGTGATGGAAGGCGATCGCGTGACGGCCGGCGACGTGATCGGCGACGGCGCGTCGACCGAAATGGGCGAATTGGCGCTCGGTCGCAATATCCGCGTCGCGTTCATGCCGTGGGGCGGCTACAACTTCGAAGACGCGATCCTCATCAGTGAGCGTGTGGTGCGGAGCGATTACTTCACGTCGGTTCATATCGAGGAGTTCGAATGCGTCGCGCGCGACACCAAGCTGGGGCCGGAGGAAATCACCCGCGACATACCGAACGTCGGTGAAGAGGCGCTCAAGGATCTCGATGAGAGCGGCATCATCCGCATCGGCGCCGAAGTTCGCCCAACCGATATCCTCGTCGGCAAGATCACGCCAAAGGGCGAGACCCAACTGTCCCCGGAAGAGAAGCTGTTGCGGGCGATCTTCGGCGAGAAGGCCGGCGAGGTGCGCGACACCTCACTGAAGGTACCGCCGGGTGTGGAGGGCATCGTCATCAACGCCCGCGTATTTTCCCGCAAGGGCGTGTCGAAGGACGAACGGAGCCGGCTCATCGAAGATGAGGCGGTGGCCAAGCTCAAGAAGGATCAGCAGGACGAACAGCGCATCATCAAGGAATCGACGATGCGCAAAGTCAAGAAGCTGCTGGTGGGCAATACCACCTCGACACGTTTGACGGACGATCAGCGCAAGGTGTTGCTCCAGAAGGGGCACGAGATCACGACGGAGGACCTCGAAGAGATCCCGACCGCGCTCTGGGGCGAGATCAAGATCGGCGACGAAAAGGCCGAGGACGAACTCAGCCGAGTGGTCGAGGCCATGCAGGAACAGCAGGCGCTCATCCGCATGGCCTTCCAAGAGAAGATCGATCGATTGAAGAGTGGCGACGAGCTGCCCCCTGGGGTCATCAAGATGGTCAAGGTGTTCGTGGCCATCAAACGCAAGTTACAGGTCGGCGACAAGATGGCCGGCCGCCACGGCAACAAGGGCGTGCTGTCGCGCATCCTGCCGGAAGAAGACATGCCGTACATGGACGACGGCGCGCCGGTGGATATCGTGCTCAACCCGCTCGGGGTGCCCTCACGTATGAACGTCGGTCAGATCCTCGAGACCCACTTGGGATGGGCGGCCCTCGCGCTCGGGGCGCACATCAACGAGGAATTTGAAAACGGCCAGCCGAGCGCGTCGTCGTTGCGCCGCAAGCTGAAGGAATTTTATGGCAAGGATGTCACCGAATTCGTCGACGAGCTGAAGGACGAGGATATCGTCAAGCTGGCGCAGAAGTCCCGCACCGGCGTTCATGTCGCCTCACCGGTGTTCGATGGCGCCTCGGAGAGCGAGATCTTTGGTCTCCTCAATCGCGCCGGCTTGCCGGACTCGGGCCAAACCCGCTTACGCGATGGACGCACCGGCGAGGCTTTCGCGCAGGCCGTGACGGTCGGTGTCATGTATATGATGAAGCTGCATCACCTCGTGGACGACAAGATCCACGCGCGTTCCACTGGGCCGTACTCCCTGGTCACCCAGCAGCCGTTGGGCGGCAAGGCACAGTTTGGCGGCCAGCGTTTGGGTGAAATGGAAGTGTGGGCACTCGAATCTTACGGGGCGGCGTACAGCCTGCAGGAAATGTTGACGGTCAAGTCGGACGACGTCGCCGGCCGCACCCGCATGTATGAGGCGATCGTGAAGGGCGAGAATATCCTCGAGCCCGGATTGCCGGAGTCCTTCAACGTCATGGTGAAGGAACTCCAGAGCCTCGCCTTGGATATCGAGTTGGTCGAGGAGAAGTCGGAGCAGGCGTCCTAAGGGCGCTTGAGACGCAGGAGGAGAGTTTAATGGAAGATCTCTTCACACTCTTCGAGAAGCCGAAGAATCCGCTCAGCTTCAACGCCATGCGCATCGGGCTGGCCTCGCCCGACAAGATTCGCTCGTGGTCGCACGGCGAAGTGCGCAAACCAGAAACCATCAACTACCGGACCTTCAAGCCGGAGCGCGACGGCCTGTTCTGCGCCAAGATCTTTGGCCCAACCAAGGATTACGAGTGCAACTGCGGCAAGTACAAGCGCATGCGCCATCGCGGGGTGGTGTGCGAGAAGTGCGGCGTCGAGGTCATTCAATCGAAGGTCCGACGCGAACGCATGGGGCACATCGATCTCGCGACGCCGGTCGCCCACATCTGGTTCCTCAAGAGCCTGCCCAGCCGCATCGGTACTTTACTCGATATGACGCTGAAGGAACTCGAGAAGGTGCTGTACTTCGAGTCCTACGTGGTCACCGAGCCCGGGAAGACCCCGCTGCAGTACAAAGAACTGCTCAGTGAGCAGCGCTGCCGCAAGGCGCGCGAGGAATTCGGTGAAGGCTTCGCCGCCGAGATGGGCGCCGAGGCGATTCGCAAGCTGCTCAAGGACATCGAAGTCGACAAAACCTCCGACGAGTTGCGGATTGAAATGCGCGAGGCCACCAGCGAGGCCAAGCGGAAGAAACTCGCCAAACGCCTCAAGGTGATGAATGCCTTCCGCCAGTCGGGTAATCGACCCGAGTGGATGATCTTGGAGGTCATCCCGGTGATTCCGCCGGACCTCCGTCCGCTCGTGCCACTCGATGGCGGACGGTTCGCCACCTCCGATCTCAACGATCTCTACCGCCGCGTGATCAATCGCAACAATCGGCTGAAGCGGTTGATGGAGTTGAACGCACCCGACATCATCATCCGAAACGAGAAGCGCATGCTGCAGGAGGCCGTGGACGCGCTGTTCGACAATGGCCGCCGGGGCCGCGCCATCACCGGTCCGAACAAGCGCCCGCTCAAATCGCTCTCCGATATGCTCAAGGGCAAGACCGGCCGCTTCCGCCAAAACCTACTCGGCAAGCGCGTCGACTACTCCGGTCGTTCCGTGATCGTGGTCGGTCCGGAACTGCGCTTGCACCAATGCGGCTTGCCGAAGAAAATGGCGCTCGAACTGTTCAAGCCCTTCATCTACAACAAGCTCGAAGAACGCGGCTTTGTCACCACCATCAAGAGCGCGAAGAAGATGGTCGAGAAGGAGGGTCCCGAAGTGTGGGACATCCTCGACGAGGTTATTCGCGAGCACCCGGTGTTGCTCAATCGTGCGCCGACATTGCACCGCTTGGGCATCCAGGCCTTCGAGCCGATCCTGATCGAAGGGAAGGCGATCCAACTCCATCCGCTGGTGTGCAAGGCCTACAACGCCGACTTCGACGGCGACCAGATGGCGGTCCATGTGCCGCTGTCGGTCGAAGCGCAGGTCGAAGCCCGCGCACTGATGATGTCGACCAATAACATCCTGTCGCCCGCCAACGGCCGGCCGATCATCGAGCCGACTCAGGACATTGTGCTCGGCCTCTACTACATGACGCGAGAGCTTGGCACGGCGAAGGGTGCGGGGAAGCGCTTCTCCAGCTTTGAGGAAGTACGCATCGCCTATGATCAGGGCGAAGTCGATCTGCAGGCCCCCGTCAACGTGCGGCTCAATGGCGAGCGCCTGGAAACCACGGTCGGACGCGTGCTGCTCTACGAGATCGTGCCGCCGGAGATCACCTTCAAGGAAGTCAACTGCGTGATGAAGCGCAAAGAGTTGGCCGGATTGATCGATCTGGCGTACCGGCACTCCGGCAACAAGGCCACGGTCATCTTCGCCGACAAGCTCAAGGATCTTGGCTACGACTACGCGACGCGTGCGGGCATCTCGATCTGCATCGGCAACATGATGATCCCGGCCAACAAGGCCAAGCTGCTCGACGAGGCCAACGGCGAAGTGCGCGAGATCGAGGAGCAGTATAACAAGGGGCTGATCACTGACGGTGAACGCTACAACAAAGTCGTGGACATCTGGGCGGAGGTCACCGATCGGATCGCCGACGAGATGCTGCGCGGCCTCGGCACGCAGGTGATCACCGACGAGAAGGGTCAGAAGCACAGCATCCCCAGCTTCAACCCGATCTTCATGATGGCCGACTCGGGCGCGCGCGGAAGCGCGCAACAGATCCGCCAGCTCGCTGGCATGCGCGGCCTGATGGCCAAGCCGTCGGGCGAAATCATCGAGACGCCCATCACCGCGAACTTCCGCGAGGGGTTGACGGTGCTGCAATACTTCATTTCGACCCACGGCGCCCGCAAGGGTTTGGCCGACACCGCCTTGAAGACGGCCAATTCCGGCTATCTCACGCGGCGTCTCGTGGATGTGGCGCAGGACTCGATCATCACCGAACAGGACTGCGGCAGCATCGACGGCATCGAGATTTCCCCACTGGTCGAAGGGGGTGAGATCATCGAGGGCCTCGGCGATCGCGTGCTCGGGCGCGTCGCGCTCGAAGACATTCGCGACCCGTTCTCCAATGATTTGCTCGTGCGCACGACCGAGGAAATCGACGAGGCCAAAGTCAAGGCGATCGAGGACTCCGGACTCGAACGGGTGAAGATCCGGTCGGTGTTGACCTGTCAGTCGCGTCGCGGCGTATGCGTCCGCTGCTACGGGCGTGATCTCGCGCGCGGCCACATGGTCAACCTCGGCGAGGCCATCGGTGTCATTGCCGCCCAATCGATCGGCGAGCCGGGCACGCAGTTGACCATGCGGACCTTCCATATCGGCGGCACCGCCAGCCGGCGGGCCGAACAAACAACGCTCGAAGCGCGCAACGACGGTTTCCTGAAGTTCATCAATTTGTCGACGGTCACCAACCGAGAGGGCGACTTGGTGGTGATGAATCGCAACGGTGAAGTGGCGGTCATCGAGATGCCCGAGCCCGGTCGCGAACGCGAGCGCGAGCGTTATCGCATCGTCTATGGCGCCAAGCTGAAGAAGAAGGATGGCACGCGGGTGAAGAGCGGCGATTTGCTCGCCGAGTGGGATCCCTACACGCTGCCGATCCTCACCGAAGTGAGTGGCACCGTGAAGTTCGGCGACTTGGTCGACACGGTCACCATGGAAGAGAAGGTCGACGAGCGTACCGGATTGTCGACCAAGGTCATCATCGATTGTAAGGATCTCGACAAGCGCCCGCGCGTGTCGATCAAAGACGAACAGGGGCACACCATCAAGTTGCCGGGTTCGGAGGCGGTCGCACGGTACCAGCTGCCGGTGGGGGCGCACATCCACGTCAGCGAAGGACAGAAGATGAATGCGGGCGACGTGATCGCGAAGATCCCCCGCGAGACCACCAAGACCAAGGACATCACCGGCGGTCTGCCCCGCGTGGCGGAACTCTTCGAGGCCCGCAAGCCGAAGGAGTTTGCGGTCATCAGTGAGATCGACGGGATCGTTTCCTTCGGCAAGGACACCAAGGGCAAGCGCAAGGTGGTGGTGACCCCGGAAGTCGGCGAGCCGCGCGAGTATCTGATCCCGAAAGGCAAGCACATCAGCGTGCACGAAGGCGACGCCGTGCGTGCCGGTGAGGCGTTGATGGATGGCTCCTCCAATCCGCACGACATCTTGACCATCCTCGGCGAGAAGGCGCTCGCCAAGTATTTGGTCGACGAAGTGCAGGAGATCTATCGCCTGCAGGGCGTGCGGATCAACGACAAGCACATCGAAGTGATCGTGCGGCAGATGTTGCGCCGCGTGCGGATCAAGGAGGTCGGCGATAGCGATTTCTTGATCGGCGACCAGGTTGAGAAGTGGCGCTTCGAGGAAGCCAACGCAACGGTCCTGGAGGGTGGCGGTGAGCCGGCCATTGCTGAGCCGCTGCTGCTCGGAATCACCAAGGCCAGTCTCTCGACTGAGAGCTTCATCTCGGCCGCGTCGTTCCAAGAGACCACCAAGGTGCTGACCGAAGCGGCGATCAACGGTAAGGTCGATCACCTCGTGGGCCTCAAGGAGAACGTCATCATGGGTCGGCTGATACCAGCAGGGACGGGTTTGCTATCGTATGGCCGTATGGAGTTGGTCGCCGAGCAGCCGGAAGGGGTCGCCGATGAAGAGGCCGCCCCTGTCGTTGCGGAAGCGAGCCAGGGGTGACCTTGACAGGTGGGAGCGCTTTGCCTATTGTCTCGCTCTTCTTTCAAACGACTGGACGCGGAATAACTGGGGACTGATGCCGACGATTAACCAATTAGTGAAGCATGGGCGCGCCAAGCAGCGGCGTAAGGTTGCTGCGCCCGCCCTGCAGCGCTCGCCGCAAAAGCGCGGCGTGTGTACGCGCGTCTATACGCAGACGCCGAAGAAGCCGAACTCGGCCTTGCGGAAGGTCGCCCGCGTGCGCTTGACCAACGGCATCGAGGTCACCACGTATATCCCCGGTATTGGCCACAATCTGCAGGAGCATTCAGTCGTGCTGTTGCGCGGCGGTCGCGTGAAGGATCTGCCGGGTGTGCGGTATCACATCATTCGCGGGACTCTGGATTCGATTGGAGTTCAGGACCGAAGACAAGGGCGCTCGAAGTACGGAGCCAAACGGCCCAAGTAGGCTGGCTGGGCTCGTAGCGTAGTGTAGATTATGCCGCGCAAAGGCGAAGTACGTCGTCGGGAAGTTTTACCCGACCCGAAATATCATGATCGAACCGTGGCCAAATTCATCAATTCGATGATGGAGCGCGGCAAGAAGAGCACCGCCGAGCAGATCCTGTACGGCAGCTTCGACCTGGTGACGGCACGGGCGAAGGAAGACGCGCTCGGTATTTTCAAGCGCGCGCTCGACAACGTGAAGCCGGTGGTGGAAGTGCGGTCGCGGCGGGTTGGCGGCGCCACGTATCAGGTTCCGTCTGAAGTGCGGCCGAATCGGCGGCTCTCCCTCGGCATGCGATGGCTGGTACAGAATGCGCGGTCGCGGGGCGAGAAGTCGATGGCGGAACGGTTGGCGGGCGAGATTCTGGATGCTGCCAACGGGCGCGGCGGCGCGATCAAGAAAAAAGAAGACACGCACCGCATGGCGGAGGCAAACAAGGCCTTCGCACACTATCGCTGGTAGGTAAGGACGAATTGAGGAGATGCGGCGCGGGCGGCTCCTTCGCGGGAGCCGCTCGCGCTGTCTGAAGATATGCCACGGCAAGTTCCACTCGACCGGACCCGCAACATCGGGATCATGGCCCACATCGATGCGGGCAAGACCACCACGACGGAGCGGATCCTGTACTACACCGGGATCAACTATAAGATCGGTGAAGTCCACGACGGCACTGCCACGATGGACTGGATGGTGCAAGAACAGGAGCGCGGCATCACCATCACGTCGGCCGCCACCACCTGCTTCTGGCGGGATCATCGTGTCAACATCATCGATACGCCGGGGCACGTCGACTTCACCATCGAGGTGGAGCGATCGCTGCGCGTGCTCGACGGCGCCGTGGCCGTGTTCTGCTCCGTGGGCGGCGTCGAGCCGCAGTCGGAAACCGTGTGGCGCCAGGCCGACAAGTACCGCGTGCCGCGCATCGCGTTCATCAACAAGATGGATCGCGTGGGTGCTGACTTCTTCCGCGGCGTTGCGATGATTCGCGATCGCCTCAAGGCCAACGCCGTGCCGCTGCAGCTACCGATCGGCAACGAAGAGCACTTCCGCGGCGTGATCGATTTGGTCTCGATGAAGGCGATCTTGTGGGACGACGATAGCCTCGGCGCCCGCTATCGCACTGACGAGATCCCCGAGGATCTGCGCGAGTCCGCCGAGAAATATCGCGAGACGTTGCTGGAAGCCGTCGCCGATACCGATGAAGTATTGCTGGAGAAATTTCTCGAGGGCAAGGAAATCACCGAGAGTGAGATCCGCAAGGCCGTGCGTGAGGCCACCCTCGCGATCAAGATCATTCCCGTGATCTGCGGGACCGCCTTCAAAAACAAGGGCGTGCAGCTGCTGCTCGATTCGGTCGTCGACTACTTACCGTCGCCGCTTGATGTCCCTCCACTCGAGGGCACGAATCCCGACAGTGGCCAGATGGAAGAGCGCCCCGCGGACGACGCGGCGCCGTTTGCGGCGCTCGCGTTCAAGATCATGACCGACCCCTTCGTCGGCAGCCTGACCTTTTTTCGCGTGTACTCCGGCGTGATGACCTCGGGCTCGTACGTGTTCAACGCGAGCAAGGGTAAGAAGGAGCGCGTCGGGCGTCTCCTCAAGATGCACGCGAACAAGCGTGAAGAGATCAAAGAGGTCTACGCCGGCGACATCGCCGCCGCGGTCGGCCTGCGCGACACGACGACCGGCGATACGCTGGCTGACGAGAAGCATCCCGTGGTGCTCGAATCAATCGAGTTCCCTGAGCCGGTGATCCACATCGCGATCGAGCCGAAGACCAAAGCCGATCAGGAAAGACTCGGGGTCTCCCTGCAACGGCTCGCGACCGAAGATCCTTCGTTCCGCGTCAGCAGCGATACCGAGACCGGGCAGACGATCATCGCCGGCATGGGCGAGCTGCACTTGGAGATCATCGTCGACCGGTTGCTGCGCGAATTCAAAGTCGATGCGAGCGTTGGTAAGCCGCAGGTGGCGTACAAAGAAACGGTACGCAAGAAAGTCGAGCGCGAGTACAAGCACGTGCGGCAAACCGGTGGACGTGGCCAGTACGCCCACGTCATCCTGCGCGTCGAGCCCCAACCGGCGGGCACGGGCTTCGAGTTTGTCGATGCAGTTAGAGGCGGGACCGTGCCGCGCGAGTATATCCCCGCCGTTGAGAAGGGAGTGCGTGACGCGCTCGATCGCGGCGTGCTCGCCGGCTACCAGGTCGTCGATGTGAAGGTTAGTCTCTTGGACGGCTCGTACCACGAAGTCGACTCGAACGAGATGGCGTTCAAAGTCTGCTCATCGATCTGCTTCAAGGAAGCGGTCGAGCGAGCGAGCCCGGTGCTTCTCGAACCGATCATGTCGGTTGAAGTGGTCGTGCCGGAAGACTTCCTCGGGTCGGTGGTGGGTGATATCAGCGGACGCCGCGGCCGCATCCAAGGCATGGATGCGCGTGGCGGTGCGCAAGTGGTCGCCGCGCAAGTCCCGCTCAAGGAGATGTTCGGGTACTCGACTGACCTGCGGTCCATGACGCAGGGACGGGCGACGTACACCATGCAGCCGTCGCATTACGAACCGGTGCCGCAGACCGTTTCTGACGAGATCACTGCGCGGGCGCTGGGGTCGGAAGAGCGACCCAGAGCGTAACGGAGGAGGACCATGGCGAAGCAGAAATTCGAGCGCAAGAAGCCGCACTGTAACGTGGGGACGATTGGGCACATCGATCACGGCAAGACGACGCTGACGGCGGCGATCACGAAGGTGCTGGCGGAGCAGGGGATGGCGCAGTTCATCGCCTTC